>JABMRA010000077.1 GCA_013202925.1 Candidatus Omnitrophota bacterium
ATAATATTCCCCGGCTTCCTCTTCACAGCCGCTCTTGGCCTGGTCGCAAGCTGGATAGACCGCAAGGTCACTGCCCGCATCCAATGGAGGGTAGGCCCGCCATGGTATCAGCCGTTCGTAGACCTGGTGAAATTGAGCATAAAGGAGATTCTTATCCCACGGACCTCTTCAAAGGCGCTGTTTATGATCTCTCCGCTCATAGGCCTGAGCGCTGTTATATTGGCATCCACCTTTATATGGCTGCCCAACATAGGATTAGGGGCCAATGGTTTCAGCGGGGACATCATTGTTGTCTTATACCTGTTGACATTGCCGGCGATCGCGATTATATTGGGCGGGTCTGCCAGCGGAAACCCCCTGGCATCCATCGGCGTATCAAGAGAGATAAAGCTCATCCTGGCTTATGAACTGCCTTTTATCATTGCGCTCACTATACCTATTATTAAGACGAGCGGCATTTTGAGGCTGCAGGATTTGATCGCCTACCAGGCAATGAACGGCGCATTTGTCTCAAGCGCTTCCGGTATCCTTGCGCTTTTGGTTATGATATTCTGCATGCAGGCAAAGCTGGGGCTGGTGCCGTTTGATGTGGGTGAGGCAGAGACAGAGATAATGGCAGGCACGCACATAGAGTATTCAGGGATGCTGCTCGCTATTTTAAAACTCACCAAACATATGATGATGGTGGCGCTGCCGGTATTTTTGATTACAATACTCTGGGGCGGGTTCAGCGTGTGGAAATACGTGGTGCTGCTTGTTATTATTATTTTAATGAGAAATACGAATCCGCGCGTGAGGATCGACCAGGCAATGAGATTTTTCTGGAGAAAGATGACTTTAATAGCCATAATAGCGGTATTGCTTGCGACCATGGGGATGTAAAATGAGTCTTAAGTTAAAGGCGCTGACAAAATCTATATGGGTCTATCATTTATCCACGGGAAGCTGCAACAATTGCGACATAGAGATACTGGACCTCTTGACCCCGAGATTTGACGTGGAGCGCTTTGGCATAATCCTTGTCGGAAGCATCAGGCACGCAGACGCGATACTGGTGACAGGCGCATTAAATTTAAAGACAATACCGAGGGTAAAGGCCATCTATGACCAGGCGCCTAAACCGTGCGTTATAATTGCAATAGGGGCGTGTTCATGCGGCCAGGGTATTTTTGCAAAAGGCTACAATACGCCCGAACCTGTAGATTCGCTTCTGCCAGTAAATATCTATATCCCAGGATGTCCGCCAAAGCCAGAGGCAATGATACTAGGCATAGTGAAATTGATCCAGAAGCTGAGAGGAAAGAAGTGATCAGGCAGGAGATAATAGAGAATATAAAGGTGCGCGCCGGAAAAGACATGCTGGACCTTAATGACAGGTCTGACAAGCGCGTCTATGTCACCATCAAAAAAGAGACATTGACAAAGATAGTAAGATATCTTTTTAATGACGTAAAGGCAAGGTTTTCAATCGCATCCGGCGTGGATACAAGGAACGCGATCGAGATATTGTATCACTTTTCAGTCGACGAGATCGGGCTCATGGTTTCAGTGAGGGTCATCCTGGAAAAGCCAAAGCCGGAGGTGGAGAGCCTGACATCGATCATGAAATGCGCAGAGTGGATCGAGATGGAGATACACGAACTTCTGGGCGTGGATTTTAAAGGGCACCCGAATCCGAAGCACCTGCTTTTAAAAGACGACTGGCCTGAGGGGAATTATCCTTTAAGGAGAGACCAATAGATGGCGCGCAATATCATCCCAATAGGACCGTACCATCCATTACAGGAAGAGCCGGAATTTTTCAGGCTGCATGTTGACGGCGAGACCGTGGTGGATATGGATATTGAGATCGGATACAATCACCGGGCAATTGAAAAGATATCCGAGTCCAAGAGCTATGATCAGGTGACATTTTTGATCGAGAGGATCTGTGGGATCTGTTCGACGTCACACCCATTCGCATACACAAACGCTATTGACGATCTCCTGGGCGTCCAGGTCCCTGAGAGGGCGCTTTATATACGCACGATCATCGGTGAGCTTGAAAGGATCCATAGTCATCTTTTATGGCTCGGGCTTGCCGGACACTTTCTGGGGTACAATACTGTGTGGATGTGGGCGTGGAGATACAGGGAGCCGATCCTGGATATTTTTGAAAGGATCAGCGGAAATAGGAATCACTATGCCATGTTTAAGCCAGGCGGGGTAAGAAGAGACCTGGATGAAGCGGATTTTCCGTGGATAAAAAAGACCTTGAAGGGACTGTTACCAAAATTTGACATGTTTAAAGGCGCTGTGATGGATGACCCTGTTATACGCGCCAGGACAGAAGGCGTTGGCGTCCTGACAAAAAAGGATGTGCATGACTATGCCTGTGTCGGGCCTACGGCAAGGGCATCTGGCGTGGCCATTGATGTGCGAAGGGATGATCCGTACGCAGCGTACGACAGAGTTGACTGGAAGGTCATCACTGCCGACGGAGGAGGGGTCTTTGCAAAGGCAGTCGTAAGGATATTGGAGCTTTATGAGTCAACAAATATAGTATTGCAGTGCCTTGATAAGATGCCAAAGGGCCCGATAGACCTTAATATAAAGGATATGCCGGTTGGAGAAGGTATCGGCAGGCACGAGGCGCCGCGGGGCGAGGTATTTCATTATATTATGTCTGACGGCGGAAACTCTCCTGCCCGACATAAGGTGCGGGCCCCGAGTTACATGAACATCTTTTCCAATAAAAAGGCAGTCATAGGCGAGACAGTTTCAGACGCCACCATAATCCTTGCGGCAGTGGACCCGTGCTACTGCTGCACAGAGAGAATGGCGGTCGTGGATTGCAAGACAGGCAAAAAACTCATGGACGGCCAGGACCTGATCCGGCTGTCCCAGGAGAAGACAGAACGCCTCAGAAATACTCGGACAATATTATGAAGATGTTGCTACAGCCAATTTTGATTTCAATGCTTGCGGGGGCCTTCATCCTTCTTATTCCCAGAAGATTCAGAAGGGTAATAGAGGGGTTTAGCCTGATCACCGCGTTGTATCTATTTGCTGCCTCAATAAAGATCTTCGCGCGATCCCCGATCCATGCGGATTTCCTGTACGTGGACGGCCTTTCCAGGTTTATCGTCCTCGGAATCGGATTTTTTGGGGCCCTGGTGACTTTATATTCACTGCGGTTCATGGCCTCTTATAAAAACGTCTCCACATACTATACCTATATAATATGGACCATCGGTCTATCCATACTCGCCGCGGTCTCAAATAATATCATAGTACTTCTCACAGCATGGGGATTCCTTGGGTTTACGCTTTACATGTTGATCAATGTCGCAGGCCCGGCTGCGGCAAGCGCAGGCAAAAAGACCTTTATTATAGTAGGCGGCTCAGACAGCCTTATGATCATGGGCTTTGCCATCGTGTGGCTCATTACAGGAGAGTTGAATCTGAGCAATATAAAGATCGCCATCGATAGTTCGCTTTCTTTCTGGGCATTTTTATTGATTGCCATAGGCGCATTTGCAAAGGCAGGCGCAATGCCGTTTCATACGTGGATACCTGATACGGCAAAAGAAGCGCCTATACCAGTGACCGCTTTTCTTCCAGCCAGCCTGGATAAATTGCTCGGGATCTATCTACTAGCCAGGCTTGTATTAAATGTATTTATATTGAATAGTTTTTCTTACGCGCTTCTCATGGCGATAGGCGCAATAACGATAATCGCCGCAGTAATGATGGCTCTTGTGCAGCATGATTTTAAAAAACTTCTAGGCTATCACGCGGTGAGCCAGGTAGGTTATATGGTGCTCGGCATTGGCACTGGAAACCCTATTGGTATTGCAGGCGGGCTTTTCCACATGGTGAACAATACCATATATAAATCCTGCCTGTTTCTTACGGGCGGGAATGTCCAGCATAAGACCAAGACATCAGACCTGGATTCACTCGGCGGCCTGGCAAAGATAATGCCAATAACCTTTTTCTCCGCGCTTATAGCGGCATTGTCCATATCAGGTGTGCCGCCTTTTAATGGCTTCTTCTCAAAATGGATGGTCTATCAAGCCGTGATAGAAAAAGGCAAAGAAGGCGGGGTGTTGTGGATATTCTGTATAGTGGCAGCAGTTTTTGGAAGCGGGCTGACACTTGCCTCGTTTATAAAGTTGATCCATGCGATGTTCCTAGGCAAGGCAAAAGACGCAACGCGCAACGAGGTTTCTTGGCCCATGTGGATCCCGCCTGTAATTCTGGCGTTTCTGTGTATCGTATTCGGGATATTCGCATATATCGTTCCTTTGAAATATCTCATAATCCCGGCCTTGTCTGAAAATCTGGTATTTATAGGCACATGGCCTTCTATGAAGGCGGCATTATTTCTGCTCGTGGGGCTTGGCGTGGGGCTTTTGATATACTTGGCAGGTAATTTTAAAGGCGTAAGAGAGACCGCTTCTTATATAGGCGGAGAGGAAGTTACAAAGGACATGCGTCTCTCCGGCACAGAGTTTTATAATACAATAAAGGAACTCTCGCCGCTAAAGGGTATTTACGCTAAGGCTGAGAGAAAGGTATTTGATATTTATGAGCAGGGAAAGCGGTTTGCGTTTTTCTTTATCCGTATTTTTCAATATTTACACAATGGTGTCCTGCCCACCTATCTCGGATGGTGTTTACTGGGCATGTTGATATTTCTTTTTGTGCTCGTGAGGTAAAAAGGGATGCTTGATCTACAGATACTTTTGATATTCATGATAGTAGGTGCCCTTGTCGCGGTAAGGACAAAAGACCTTCTTTCCTCGGTTATCGCGGTAGGCACTGTGGGCCTTGGGCTGTCGCTCGCGTTTTTGATATTAAAGGCGCCTGATCTCGCAATCGCCCAGCTCGTGGTCGAGATCCTGTGCGTAATAATACTCATAAGGGCCACCATCAAAAAGGACCTCCCGTTTTCTGCCAGCGGCCGATGGTTTTTCAATACCCTGGTGACGTTGATATTTCTTGCGGTGTTTTTGATTTACGGTTATTTCTGCATGAAGGACCTGCCTCAGTTTGGCGAGCCAATAATGAGGGTAGCGCAAAATTTCATAAGCAACGGCTTGAGACAGACAGGCGCAGCAAATCTTGTGACGGCAGTAGTCCTGGATTATCGCGCGTATGATACGCTGGGAGAGGCGACCATATTGTTTACAGCTGTGGTCAGTGTCCTGGCAGTCATGAGAAGGATAGGAAGAAAAAAATGAAGGAACAGGATAGGGGAATGACACTGATAGTAAAGACGATTACGCGGCTGACCGTGGGGCTGATACTCCTTTTCGGCATCTATATTGTCTCGCATGGCCATATTAGTCCAGGAGGAGGGTTCGCGGGCGGCGTTATCGTGGCGCTTTCCTTTATACATATTATGCTGGCGTTCGGAAAAGAGGTAGCCTTTAAGACAGTGAGCCAGAAGGTCGCATCTGTATTCGAAAGCCTGGGCGCGCTGATCTTTGTAACGCTTGCCATCGTGGGAATAGGATATGGTTATTTCTTCTTGAATTTCCTGGCAAAGGGAGAGCCGTTCAAGCTTTTCAGCTCAGGCCTTATACCTTTATATAATATGGCCATAAGCTTTAAAGTGGGCGCAGGGCTCTTTATCATGTTTATTATTCTCGTAATGTTCAGGGTGACTAAAAAGGGTGAGGGAGAATGAGCGTTTATTTTCTATGCCTTGTGCTTTTTTCAATCGGGCTTTATTGCATACTCAGGAAGCGTAATCTTATAAAGATCATCATAGGCATCATAATAACAGAGTATGCGGTGAATCTGTTTTTTGTGCTGATCGGCTACAGGATGCACGGCCGCGCGCCAATACATGCGCCGGATCAAGAGGTCCTTAATATGGTAGATCCCCTGCCGCAGGCCCTTGTCCTGACAGCCATCGTTATCGGCCTGGCAGTCACTGCCCTGATAGCGTCTATCGCGATAAGGGTGTACGAGAAATACGGGACGTTTGATATAACGAAGATACGAAAGCTCAAAGGTTAACATATGACACAGCATCTATTGCCATTATTTGTTGCAATACCATTAGCAGCCGCGTTTTTGAATGCCCTTCTCGGGAAAAAGATAAAACGCCTTTCGGATCTCCTGTCTGCTGTTGCCACGTTCGCTCTGGCAGCTGCCTCGATCTACGCAGTGCTTCTATTTAAGGAGACAGGCGTCATTGTCTATAAGGTAGGCGGATGGGCGCCGCCCATAGGCATTGCAATGGTCATGGATGGCCTTACATGTCTGATGCTGGTTACGGTCAATGTCATTGCGTTTCTGGTCAGCGTCTATTCCATAGATTATATGGAGAAATACACCGAGAAATGGAATTTCTACTGCCTGTTTCTTTTGATGCTGGCCGGCATGAACGGCGTGATCATAAGCGGTGATATGTTCAACCTGTATGTATTCCTCGAGATCGCCGCTATATCGAGTTATGCGCTGGTGGCCTTTGGCACAGAGCATGAAGAACTCGAGGCATCCTTTAAATATGCGGTAATGGGTACGCTCGCATCTTCTTTTATATTATTGGGTATTGTATTCCTGTATAGTTTTACATCCACATTGAATATGGCAGACATGTCAATGGAGCTGGCAAAGAGAGGCCCTTCGCAGATCGTGCTGCTGGTCAGCGTGCTGTTCCTCATGGGCTTTGGCCTGAAATCAGCGCTCGTTCCTTTTCACGCATGGCTTCCTGACGCGCACCCATCCGCGCCAGCGCCTATTTCAGCAATGCTCTCAGGCGTTTTGATTAAATCCCTTGGCGTCTACGCAATGATAAGGGTGTTTTTCAGCGTCCTAGGCGCAACCCCGCAGGTCTTATCCATACTTATGACAATAGGGACCATCTCTATTATCGTTGGCGCGTGTCTTGCGCTCGGGCAGTGGGATTTCAAGAGACTCCTGGCATATAGTTCTATAAATCAGATCGGCTATGTGATACTCGGGATCGCCTTGGGCACGCCTCTTGGGATCCTGGGAGGACTTTTTCATTTATTAAATCACTCTGTGTTTAAATCGCTTTTATTCTTGAATTCCGGGGCAGTCGAATACGCTACAGGCACAAGGGATCTGCAGAAGATGGGTGGCCTGAAGGAGAAAATGCCTGTTACAGCCAACACTTCTTTAGTGGCGTCTATGTCTATCGCGGGTATTCCGCCGTTTAACGGGTTCTGGAGCAAGATGATCATTATAGTCGCATGTGTCCAGGCAGGACATTTTGCGCATGCGTCCTGGGCAGTCCTGGCAAGCATCCTGACGCTCGCATATTTTATGAAGGTCCAGAGGTATGCATTTTTCGGAGAATTGAAAGAGGGATTGAGCAGGGTAAAAGAAGTACCGCTATTTATGAAGCTCTCCATGATTGCGCTGGCGGTATTATGCGTAGCAGGCGGACTCCTTCTCATACCCGGCCTTTCAGGAGGACTTCTTAATGCTGCCAGCGACGCAGTATTGAACGGCAAGGACTATGGAGTCATTGTGTTTGGAGCTATAAAGTGAAGAGCAGGATCCTATTATTTTTTCTGGCGCTTGCGGTATGGGCCTTATTGAACTGGACGCCTGACTGGCAGCATATGCTGATAGGCGTTTTTGTGGCGGCCTTTGTCGCCTTTATGACAGGCGATCTGTTTGTGAGACGGCCGCATCTTTTTACGCACCTCAATCGTTATCTCTGGTTTTTTTACTATTGCCCTATTTTTATATGGGAATGTATCAAGGCGAATATCGATGTGGCATACAGGGTCATCCATCCGGATCTTCCGATACATCCGGGCATAGTAAAGGTCAGGACCTCGCTTAAATCAGACACTGCCCTTACGTTTTTGGCAAATTCCATTACGCTGACGCCAGGCACCCTGAGCGTGGATGTCGATAAAGAGAACGGGGTTTTGTATGTGCATTGGATAGAGGTAAAGGACAAGGATATTGAAAAGGCAACAGGGCTTGTGGCGGAACGGTTCGAAAGGATCCTGAAGAGGATATTTGAATGAGAAATAAGAGAAGAGTCACTTATATATTTGGCGCGATTGTTATTTTGGTTATATTGGCCAAAGTGCTTTTAAGCCCTCCACCTATCCTTTTTTATCAGGACATGCCTTTTATAGGTTTTTTAAGAAGGGCGTTTTATATCCTTTTGTTTTCGTGTCTTTTGTGCCTGTATCGTATATTAAGAGGACCTACCTCTGCTGACAGGGCCGTGACGATTGATATGCTGGGTATCCTGATCGTCGGGTTCTGCGCTATTTTAGGCATCTCTACGGGCAGGAGCTGGTATATAGACATAGCAATCGCCTGGGCCCTGCAGAGTTTTATAGCCACGCTTGCACTGGCCAAATTTTTAGAGGGGAAATCTTTCGATGATTGATATGCTTGGTTTGGTATTTATCTCTATTGGACTTTTCTTTGATTTTGTCGGGTGTTTGGGGTTGGTGCGGCTTCCGGATGTGTACAACCGCCTGCAGGCGTCTACAAAGTGTATCACGCTTGGGACCTGTAGTATCTTGTTCGGCGCATTTCTGATCCACGGATTTGTGGCGGCCGGGATAAAGGCGTTACTTTGTATTTTATTTCTGGTATTGACATCTCCTGTGTCAGCGCATGCATTAGCGCGCGCCGCACATAAATCAGGCGTGAAGCTCTGCGAAGAGAGCGTGGTGGACCGCTACGCAGAGGACGGCAATTAATCGCGGAACCACGCGGAACGTAACGCGGAACTTACGCGGAAGTTAATCATGAGATATCCAAAATTAAGAGAATTGGCTGAGGCGATAAGGGCATTGATCAAAGGGCCTTATACGTCGAGTTTTCCCTTTAAACCGCACATCCCTGAGAAACGTTTCAGGGGAAAGCCGGAATACAATAAGGACGAATGCGTGGGCTGCGGCGCCTGTTATGAGGTGTGTCCGCCAGGATGCATAGAGATGACGGATTCCGTGGATTCGGATCCTCCCAAGCGAAAACTTGACCTGCATCTTGACAGCTGTATCTTTTGCGGCCAGTGCCAGGCAGCTTGTATTACCAAGGAAGGCATAAAATTGTCCGATAAATTCGACCTCGCTGTATTCGATAGAACAGAGACAGTGGAGTCTGTTGAAAAGGACCTGGTGTTATGCGAGGGCTGCGGGTGCATGGTGGGGGCAAAAGACCATTTAATATGGGTTGCAAAGAAACTAGGACCCCTTGCGTATTCGAGCCCGACCGCCTATCTATCTGCATTAAAAGACCTGAAATTGGCATACCTTAAATGGGAAAAGTCCGAAGGGCTTACTCGCCAGGACCGCATAAAGGTCCTCTGTCCAAAGTGTCGAAGAGAGATCACGCTGGATACATGATTAGCGTAGAGCGGATAGCGTTTAGCGTATAGTTTTTATACTAAGCTACGCATATCTATTTTTTATGCTGGATTTAAAAGATATCCTGAAAGGCCGGATCGTTGCGCTCTGTCTGGGCAATATAGACCGTGGCGATGACGGTGTCGGGCCGCACATAGCAGGCCTGCTAAAAGGAAAGGTTTTATACGAGGTCATCGACGCTGGCGTTGCGCCTGAGAATTACACAGGAGTTATAAAAAGGGCAAGGCCGGATACCATTATTATAATAGACGCCATTTATTTTGAAGGCAGGGCAGGGGAGGTGCGGATTTTTTCCGGTGCAGAGCTCCGTTCCGGAAAGATCTCCACGCACGACGTATCGCCCAAGCTTTTGATAGAATATCTGGCCTCTTCCACAGACGCAAAGATATACATAGTGGGGATAAAGCCCGGCTCGAACAAATTTGGCCACGGGCTTAGCAGGGAAGTCGCAGAAACCGCACAATCTCTCGCAAAATGCTTGACCATTTAGTCCAGGACTAAATGGTCAAGCATTTTGAGTGTTGACAATGTAAAACTCGTGTGATAATCTGAAACCAGTATGGCAATGGTTGAGATGGAATTAAATAAAATCCGGATAGATGAGAACAGGGGGGAACAGGTCATTGTCCTCAAGGAAAAGGCCGGAGACCGCATCCTGCCTATCGTGATAGGTATCATGGAGGTTACTGCCATAAAGATGAAGATAAGCGGATTGACCCCGCCTCGCCCCATGACCCATGATCTATTGTGCAACACCATCAAGCAGCTCGGCGCAAAGATCGACAAGATAGTTATTACAAACCTGCAGCAGAATACATTTTTTGCAAAACTGATCTTGCAGATAAACGGTACATTTAAAGAAGTTGATGCAAGGCCCAGCGACAGCATCGCCATTGCGCTTCGCGCAAAGGCGCCTATCTTTGTAGACGAGGCAGTTTTAAGCACTATTTCAGACAACCCGGAATAAGAGACCGCGGAACTTACGCGGAACAACACGCAGAACTAACGCGGAATTTCAGCGTAGGTTCAGCGTTACATTCCGCGTGGTTCCGCGGTCTCTTTGTTGTTTCCTACCTTGGCAGTGCGGATAAGGCTCGACCGCTTGGCTATCCTGAGGGCCATATCATCCACTATAGAATAGATACAGGGGATCACTATAAGCGTCAAAAGTGTTGCAAAGCTGATGCCCCAGCATATAGATAGTGCCATAGGCACAAGAAAAGGGTCTTTGCCTCCTATACCATAAGCAACAGTACACAGCCCGCCAGCTGTTGTAATGGTGGTCAAAAGAACCGGCCGTATCCTCATCTGGGCAGCCTTGATGATCGAGGTATGCCTGTCAATACCTTCCCTGCGTAATTTATTGATAAAGTCCACAAGCACGATCGAGTCATTGACAACGATCCCGTTCAGACCGACCACGCCGAGTATGGCCATGAATGAGAGCGGCATCCCGTGCACGAGAAATGCGATCACCACACCAATAAGCCCGAACGGTATTGCCAGCATTATGATCAATGGCTGGACAATGGATTTAAAAGAAGAGGAGAGGATGAGGTATATGATGAGAAAGGCGTAGAAAAATGCCTTTAGAAGGCTCATCAATGAATCCATGGTCTCCTCTTGTTCACCCCCGTATTTTACCGAGTATCCGATATAACGCTGCGACAGATCCCCGAACTTTTTCTCCAGGAGATTATTAACCTTAAGCGAGGTCGTCTTGTCCGTATCCACGCTGCATGAGGCAGTGACCACGCGTTTTCCGTCGAGATGATGGATGGTCGTGGTGCCAGGCACCTTGTTTATGGTAGCTACATTTTCCAACGGGATGAGATTGCCGAATCTATTGCGTATAAGGATACTTTTAAAGACATTGATATCCCCTGAGATGTCCTCGGGAAACATCACTGTTACGTCTGTCTCCTCTTCTGCCTTGATAGGTTTTATTTTGGTTGCAATGCTGCCTTCGAATACAGCCCTTACTGTGTTGGCGATCTGCGCTACGCTGAGGCCTGCCAGCGCCGCCTTATCGTTATCGACCTTTACGCGTATCTCTTCCTTGCCGGGCTTGTGGTCCCATGTCACGTCCATGGTCCCGTCTATTGTCTCGAGATAACCCATGTATTCGCCAGCGATCTCGTCCAGTACCTCGAAGCGCTCGCCCCTGATCCTGGCCTCTACTGCCTTGCCAACAGGCGGCCCTGCCTCAGGTTTATCAAAGCGCAGCTCCGCAAAGCCCTTTATGTCTTTTGCCTTTTTACGCACATCTTCGATTATCTCCTCCACATCCCGTTTTCTATCCTGTTCAGGCGTAAGATACACAGCCACCTGCACGAGATGGCTTGCCTGTCCTGCAAACGGGTCATGGCGGTCTTCCTGGATGCTCCCGACAGAGGTCACAAAGGTATCCATTTCTTCCGCGTTCATCTGCGAGACTATTTCCTCCACAGGCAAAATAAGTTCGTTTGTCTTCTGGAGAGGCGTGCCTATCGGCGCCTCACCCCTTATAAAGAAATAATTTATGCCCGCAGCCGGGAAGAGTATGAATTTTATTACAGAAAAGGCAAGGAAGGCGCATACCAGAAGCACTGCTGTGAAACCCGCGAGGACCTTATATTTTCTCTTGATAGCCGCGGTAACGACCCTTGTATAAAACCCCACCAGTTTTTTAAACCACGGCATGTCCCTTACGATATTCATTGGTTTGCCGCGCTCATCATATTTTATCTTTACGAAATCCGCCAGATGGCTGGGGAGTATTATAAGGGCTTCTCCCAGAGATGCCAGCAGCGCTACGATTAGTACAGTAGGGATGTTCCTGATAAATTTTCCAATGATGCCTGTCATGAATAGGAGAGGGGAGAAGGCAGCGATTGTAGTCAGTACCGCAGTAGTAACCGCGCCCATTACTTCCTCAGAGCCCCTCACAGCTGCCTCCCTGGGCCGCATGCCTGATTCCATATAGCGATACACGTTTTCAGCCACTATGATGCCGTTGTCCACGAGCATACCCAGGACTATGATCAGGCCGAACATGCTTATAAGATTTATGGTGATCCCCATCATGTCCATGACTATAAATGTGATAAAGAATGCTATAGGTATGCCCAACACTGTCATGGCCGCGACCCGCCACTGCAGAAACAAAAGGACTGAGGCAATGATAAGGACCAGACTGGCCCAGCCATTATTTTTCAATACATTAAGCCGCCTCTTCGCAAAAAACGAGTAATCATTTACGTATGAGATCTCGAGTTCATCCTCGCAGTTTTCCACAAAGGCGTCGCAGGCCTTTTTAAGCTTCTTAACTATGGTGATGGCATCGCCTGAGCCCTTTTTCATTACAATAAGATTGATCGAGCGGGTGCCGAGGGTCTTATTGATTATATCCTCTTTCTTAAAGGAATCCTTTACAGAGGCCACGTCCTTGATCCTGAGCCAGTTGCCCACGTCATTGGCCCTGATTATTATAT
>JABMRA010000078.1 GCA_013202925.1 Candidatus Omnitrophota bacterium
CATAAAAAGGAAAAGGATAGAAGAGGGCCTGAGGGCATTGATGCACAAAAAACTCTACCCCACGATAAAGACAAATAATCGCTTGAAAAAAATGGCAATCTCTCCTATAAGCAATGTATTGACGATGTTTGATCTTTTAAAGCGGCCAGAGGTCGATTTTGATACCCTAATGAACATGGACGGCCTTAAGAAAAAGATAGGAGATGAAGAGATAAGGCAGATAGAGATAGAGGTTAAATACAAAGGTTTTATTGAAAGGCAGAAAAGGGAGATCGAGAATTTTAAGCGGATTGAGAAAATCAGAATACCTGATGATTTTAAGTTTTATAAGATCCCAGGGCTTTCGAACGAGATCAGCGAAAAACTTACAGCGGCCCGGCCGATAAGCCTCGGCCATGCGTCAAGGATCTCAGGCGTAACGCCTGTTGCAATCTCGATCCTCATGGTGTATCTTAAAAGGTGGAGAGAGGACAGATGGAAAAAAAGACAGTAATCGTTCTGGATTTCGGGGCGCAATACAACCAGCTTATAGCAAGGCGGGTAAGGGAGTGCAATGTCTACTGCGTGCTCCTGCCTTACAATACTCCGGTATCCAGGATCAAGGCATTAAAACCGAGCGGCATCATAATGACAGGAGGGCCGTCCAGTGTCTCCATGAAGGGTTCTCCAAGATGTGATTCACGGATCTTTGGCCTGGGGGTCCCTATCCTGGGTATATGTTATGGTATGCAGCTCATGGGGTATATGCTTGGCGGCAGGGTCGGCCAGACCAGAAAGCGTGAATACGGTCATGCAGATTTAGTAATAGATAACAAAGAAAAGGTTTTTTCAGGATTGAAGAAAAAAGAAAAGGTCTGGATGAGTCATGGTGACCAGGTCCTTAAGCTTCCCAAAGGTTTTGTAAGGCTCGCCCACACAAAAAATTCGAAGATCGCGAGCATGTGCCATCCTGAGAAAAAATTCTACGGCGTACAGTTTCATCCTGAGGTGATCCATACGCCAAAGGGCATGCAGATCTTCAGGAATTTTCTTTATAGAATAGCAGGCCTAAAGCCGACGTGGACGATGCGTTCTTTTATTAAAGAGGCAGTAAGGGATATGCGCTCAGCAGTCGGTAAGGAAAAGGTGGTTTTGGGTTTAAGCGGAGGCGTGGATTCGTCTGTTGCGGCAGCATTGCTGCACAGGGCAATCGGGAAAAGGCTTCATTGCATCTTTGTAGATAATGGGCTATTGAGAAAGGATGAAAAGGCGAATGTCGTAGACACCTTTGAGAGGCATCTCCATGTAAACCTTTATGTTGCTGATGCAGAAAAGAGCTTTCTTAAAGCGCTGGAGGATGTCATAGACCCTGAGAGAAAGCGAAAGATCATAGGCAGGGAATTTATAAGGGTTTTTGAGAGCGAAGCAAGGCATCTTGGCAAGGTAAGATTTTTGGCCCAGGGCACACTCTATCCTGATGTGATCGAGAGCGTGTCTGCAAAAGGAGGGCCGTCTGCCACGATCAAGACGCATCACAATGTAGGGGGCCTCCCCAAAAAAATGGGATTCAAACTCATAGAGCCATTAAAGGATTTATTCAAGGATGAAGTGAGAAAATTAGGGAAAGAGCTTGGCCTGAGCGATAAGCTGGTTTACAGGCAGCCGTTTCCAGGGCCCGGCCTTGCTGTAAGGATCATAGGAGATGTAACAAAGAAGCGCCTGGATATTTTACGCGAGGCAGATGCGGCCGTGCAGGAAGAGATGGAAAGATACGATGGCTACAAAGGGATCTGGCAGTCGTTCGCAGTGCTCCTGCCTGTCAAAACAGTTGGTGTAATGGGAGACGAGAGGACCTATGAGAATGTCGTGGCCCTTCGCATTGTCACAAGCCTTGATGCAATGACAGCAGACTGGGCCAAGGTCCCCTATGATATCTTAGGCAGGATTTCCAACCGCATAATAAACGAAGTAAAGGGTGTCAATAGAGTCGTCTACGACATCAGTTCCAAGCCGCCCTCGACCATAGAATGGGAATAGGAAGCAGTTTCTATGAGAGGAGTTTGTGGATCAGGTGGCTGGCGCGCTCTACGGCACCTTTTTCGCCAAGCCTTTCTTCAATCCTTCTTAAAGATTCCTTTATATCTGCCTGTTTAGTTTTATTGTTTAGAATCGCAAGGGATTCGCGTGCAATGTTTGACGGGGTTACCTGAAACTGCACCAGTTCCGGCACGATCCTTTTTCCTGCCACCACATTCACAAGCCCGATATCAGGTATCTTTATCAGGTTCCTTGCGAATAACCATGTGAGAAAAGAGGTCTTGTAGATCACCACCATGGGTTTTTTCATGATGGCTGTCTCAAGCGTTGCGCTGCCAGAGGAGACGATTACGAGGTCAGATACCTCCATGATCTCATAGGGCCTGTTTTCAAGGGAGTGCGGTTTTATCTTTGAGCAAGAGATTATATTATTGTATATGGATTTATCGAGTTCTTTCCTGCGGGAGAGGATGAATTCAGCCTCTGGCAGCCTTTTTTTGATTATCTCACAGGCCTTTAGCATAGGCGCCAGGTGCCTTTCGATCTCCTTTGCCCTTGAACCGGGGAGAAGGGCGATCTTTGTAGAATGGTGTTTGAGGTGCAGGTGTTTTATCGTCTCTTCCTTTTTCCATCCGGACCTTACTATGTCCAGGAAGGGATGTCCTACAAAGTGCACCTTTATCCCCGCGTCTCTATAGAGCGATTCTTCAAACCCGAATATCACGATCATCTTGTCGACGTATTTTTTTATCTCTTTTATCCTCTCTTTGCCCCACGCCCATATCTGCGGGCTTATGTAATATATGACAGGGATATTCTTTTCTTTTACGTATTTTGCAAATCGGAGATTGAATCCAGGGTAGTCGACCAGGATCACGGCATCAGGCCTTTTTGTTTCAAGGAGCAAAATTAGCTTTTGGAGGAGGTTTTTGAATGTGCGGAAGTGTTTCAGGACTTCTATGAATCCCACGACGGCAAGTTCCACTACGTCGTAGATGATCTCTGCGCCCGCGTCCTGCATCCTTTTGCCGCCGACGCCAAAGATCTCTATGTGGGGGTCGATCGATTTAAGGGCCTTGACAAGGCAGGCTGCGTGCAGGTCGCCGGATGTCTCGCCTGCAATGATCATGATGCGTTTTTTCTTCATGGGTTAAGTTTTTTAATTATCCTGTGAGCGACCAGTAGGGCATTGTATGCTTCTTGGCCTGATACTAGAGGCCTTTTTTTATTGAGGACACAACTGACAAAAGAGGAGATCTCTTTCTGCAGTGGCTGTTCTTTTTTTATGTCTATCTTTTGCGAGGAGATCTTATTTTTTGTTTTTCTGGAGATAACTACCTCCTGCGCGCCGTAATCCAGGGATATGTAGCAGTCTTTCTGGAATATCCTTATTTTTCTCAAAGAATCATCTGTCACGCGGCTTGCAGTGAGGTCGCATATAGCGCCGTTTTTAAATCTTATCCTTGCGTTTGCGATATCTTCGTGTTTCGTGAGGATCTTTACGCCAATGGCCTGTATGTCCCGTATCTTTGATTTTACGAGGCCCAGGATTATGTCTATGTCATGGATCATGAGGTCAAGGACCACGCCCACGTCCTTTACGCGGGGCGTAAACGGGCCCAGGCGATGCGCCTCTATGAATTTTGGCCTGGAAAGTATTTTTTCTATTGCCTGGATGGCAGAGTTGAAGCGTTCCACATGCCCCACCTGTATTATCAGGCGTTTTTTTCTGGCAAGCCTTACAAGGCCCCCTGCCTGTTTTGGCGTTTTTGTGATGGGTTTTTCTATAAGTACAGGCACGTTGTTATTCAGGAAGAACTTTGCGATTTTATAATGGGTGGATGTGGGCGTGACAATGCTGACCGCGTCTATTTGCTTTTTGAGAAGCCCTGCATAATTTGTGCACCAGGGGCTTTTCAAGGAGCGGCCTATAAGCCCGGCCCTATGTTTGTCAATGTCGCAGACGCCTGCGAGCTCCACGTTCTTTAATCTTGAGTATATCCGGGCGTGTAAGGACCCTAGTCTCCCCAGTCCGACCACCCCAACACGGAGTTTTTTCATATCTACAATAATAACAAAGACCTCGACAAAAGTCAATGAGCGTGATAATATAAGTGAAATCATAAGTTACGTCAATCTTCGATTGACGTAACTTATTGGATTAAACTTATCCGCCTTAGGCGGATAAAATTCAGACATGCAATTTACAAAAATCTGAGATTCTTGTAAATTGCGTCTTCATTTGATGAAGGACTATATTAGATTCCTAAGGTTTTTGAAGCCGCATCTCTGGATAATGGTGATCGCAGTTGTATGTATGATCATCTCGTCCGGCATGGGAGGGGTGTCTCTGGGCATGATCATCCCCATGGTGGACAACATCCTGGCAAACAGGACTATCTCTATCCCAGGCGCCCAGAACCCGCCAGAATTTCTCACATCCCTTATAGATAAGGTAAACAGCATGCCAAAGGCAGCGCTTCTAAAATGGCTGGTAATTATTATAGCATTAATATTTCTCATAAAGGAGATAGCCCTGTTTTTCCAGACCTATTTTATGAGCAAGGTGGGCCAGTCAGTGCTTAGGGACGTACGGCAGACCATTTACAAAAAGCTCCTTCAGCTTTCAAATGATTTTTATGCCGAGATGCAGACAGGGAAACTGGTATCGAGGATCACGTTTGACGTCGGTATCATCGTAAATTCAATAACAGAGGGGCTCACAGACCTTTTGCTCCAGCCAATACAGCTATGCATGTATCTCGCCATACTTATCGGCATAAAGATCTATTTCTCGATCTCGTTGACGCTGACATTGATCACCATACTGGTCTTTCCAATCGTGGCATACCCGATAGTGCAGATAGGCAAAAAACTGAGGAAGATCTCTACGGCAACACAGGAAAGCATGTCAGATATCAATTCCCTGTTATTTGAGACGATATACGGTATAGGGATAGTAAAGTCATTCTCTGCTGAAAAATATCAGATAGATAAATTCAAACTCCACAGCAACCGTTATTTTAAGATGGTCATGAAGTCAGTGAAGCGCATGGCTGTTATAAGCCCTATCGGAGAGTTCGTAGGGGTGGCGTGCATGGCAATAGTGTTGTGGCTTGGCGGAAAAGAGATGGTGGAAGGCCGGCTTTCAGCAGGCGCATTCATCGCGTTTTTGGCAGCGCTTCTCTCCCTCATAAAACCATTCAAGAGATTGAGCAGGCTCTATGGCATAAATCTCCAGGCCATCGCAGCCATAACAAGGGTCTTCAATGTCCTTGATAAGGAGCCGAGCATAAAAGACAGGCCAGGAGCTGGCGCGCTTTCAGGGCTAATGCGCTCTATCGAGTTTGAAGACATTGATTTTGCTTATGCAGAATCGGCCGTGCTAAAAAACATAAATATACGTCTTCCAAAAGGCAAGATCCTTGCCATAGTGGGCCTGAGTGGGGCTGGCAAAAGCACGCTTGCAAGTCTTTTGCCAAGGTTTTACGATCCGAAAAAAGGCAGGGTGCTGATCGACGGAAAGGACATCAGGGATTTAAGCATTGCTTCTCTCCGCGAACACGTAGGGTTGGTGACGCAGGAAACCATACTCTTTAATGATTCTATCCGCAATAACATTGCATTCGGCCGGCCCGGGGCAAAGATAGAGGACATCGTCGAGGCAGCAAAGGCAGCGAATGCCCATGATTTTATTCTTAAGACAGAAAAGGGCTATGATACGTTTATAGGGGACAGGGGCATGAGGCTTTCCGGCGGAGAGAAGCAGCGCATTGCGATTGCCAGGGCCATTTTTAAAGACCCCCCGATACTCATACTGGACGAGGCCACAAGCCAGCTGGATACCGAGTCAGAGCGGCTTGTCCAGGAGGCAATAGACAGGCTAATGGCCCACAGGACAGTGCTTGTAATTGCCCACAGGCTTTCCACTGTAGAGCATGCGGACAATATAGTGGTGCTTGACGCAGGAAGGATAGTGGAGCATGGCACGCACGACCATCTGCTCCAGGTCCAGGGCGTGTACAAGCGGCTCTATGAGCTGCAGTTCAGAAATGCTTGACACTTTTAACATTGTCAAAAATGTAAACTTAGCGGAAGCGCAGGCGTAAAAAGTGCTTGCAAAAGAAGACCCGTGTGTTATAATATCAAAACTAAAATAAAGACGTAACTTGTTAATATCAAGGAGGTAATGTGGATACGGAATTGATCAAGCAACTATTGGAGGCCGGTGCGCACTTTGGCCACAATAGAAGCAGGTGGAACCCTAAGATGAAAAGGTTTATTTTTGGAGAGAGGAGCAAGATTTATATTATAGATCTTGAAAAGACAGTCGAATTCCTCAACAAGGCAAGGGAGTTTGTAAAACAGATTGCGGCAAATGGCCAGACAGTGCTTTTCGTGGGCACCAAGAAGCAGGCCCAGGACGTGATCTTTGATGCTGCCCAACGCTCGGGCATGTATTTTGTCAAGGATAGGTGGCTGGGTGGTACCCTCACAAACTTCAAGACCATACGCAACAGCATAAAGCGGCTCAAAGATATCGAGGCCATGCAGCAGGACGGCACGTTTGATGCCATCAAAAAGAAAGAAAAGGCCATCCTCACAAAGGAGATGGAGAAACTAAGAAGGAACCTGCAGGGCATAGTAGAGATGAAGAAGATGCCTGGCGCGGTCTTTGTTGTAGATGCCAAAAAAGAGGACATAGCTGTTAAAGAGGCAAAAAAGCTCTCTATCCCCATAGTAGCTATCATAGACACAAATGCAGACCCTGACCTTATTGATCATCCTATACCAGCCAATGACGATGCCATGCGTTCCATAAGGCTCATAACAAACCTTATTACGGACAGCATCATGGAAGGTAAGAAACAGTTCGATAAGTCAGAGGTCGATAAAAAGGCCAAAGATAAAGAGATACAGGAAGAGCCGGAAGAGGCTCAGGAGCTTGCTGAAAAATCAGAAGAGCTCGTCGAGGGCATAAAGGCAGAGCCTGCCAAGGACAAAGAAGAGAAGAGGACAAAGCCCCCCAAAAAAAGGATTTACAAAAGGAAGGTAATCTAAGATGGCAGTAAACGTAGATCTGATAAAGAAATTAAGGGAAAAGACCAATGCGCCTATGATGGATTGCAAAAAGTCCCTCGTGGAGGCAAACGGAGACATTAAGACCGCGATGGAGATATTGAAGAAGAGAGGGCAGATCGTGGCGCTTAAAAAGGCAGGACGCACGGCCAAAGAAGGCGTCATAGAGAGCTACATCCACTCGAATAATAAAATAGGCGTGCTCTTGGAAGTGAACTGCGAAACAGATTTTGTCAGCAGGAACGAGGAGTTCAGGAGATTTGTAAAGGACGTATGCATGCAGGTTGCGGCAAGTTCGCCTGCGTATGTCTTGCGGGAAGAAGTTCCAAAATCTATTATAGAGAGGGAAACGGAGATCTTGAAGGAGCAGGTAAAAGGCAAAAAGCCTCCAAAGGTGATGGATAAGATAATCGAAGGCAAGCTGGAGAAATTTTATTCAGAGGTCTGCCTCATGGATCAGCCGTTTATCAAGGACGATAAGATTACGATCAAAGAATATCTCGGCACCCTCATAGGAAAGATAGGCGAGAATATCGTGGTGCGCAGGTTTGTCAGATTCCAGGTGGGCGAGGACATAGGATAATGAGAAACAAGGCTGCATACAAAAGGGTGGTTATAAAGATGAGCGGCGAGGCGCTTCAGGGCAGGCGCGGCTACGGCATAGACCCGTTTATGACCGAGAAGATCGCAAAAGAGATCAAGGAGACCAAGAAACTCGGGGTCCAGATCGCGATTGTAATAGGTGGGGGAAATATCTATAGAGGAAGCACTGCCTCAGGTCAGGGCGTGGACCGCATCATCGCTGATTACATGGGAATGCTTGCGACTGTTATAAATGGCCTGGCCTTGCAGGATGCATTGGAAAAGGCCGGGGTGATGACGCGTGTCCAGACCGCGATCGAGATGCAGGAACTGGCAGAGCCATATATCAGGCGAAAGGCAGTGAGACACCTGGAAAAAGGCAGGGTCGTCATATTTGTTGCAGGCACGGGCAATCCGTATTTTTCTACAGACACAGCCGCGAGCCTCAGGGCAATAGAGATAGAGGCAGGCGTTATCTTAAAGGCCACCAAGGTAGACGGTGTGTATAGCGCTGATCCGAAAAAACATAAGTCTGCAAAAAAATTCAAGAACCTTAAGTATATACAGGTCCTGAACAAAGGCCTCAAGGTCATGGATGCCACTGCCGTAAGTCTCTGCATGGATAATCACCTGCCAATCGTCGTATTCAATCTCTTGAAAAAGGGAAATATAAAAAGGGTCGTGCTTGGAGAAAAGATAGGTACTGTCATTAAATAAACTTAGAAAGGGGTAATCATGCTGCCTCTTCAGAAACGCCTTAGTGAAATAGAAGAGATGATGAAAAAATCAGTGGATGCCACAGTGCGGGAATTCTCAGAGATACGTACTGGCCGCGCCAATCCGAGCCTTGTCGAGGGCATAATGGTGGAATGTTATGGTTCGAACATGCCCTTGAAGCAGGTGGCTAGCATATCAGTGCCAGAGCCGCGGCTTATAGCAATCCATCCGTGGGATCCTTCAAACATACAGGCCATAGAAAAGGCGATTTTAAAATCACAGCTGGGCATCAACCCTATGAATGACGGAAAGATTATAAGGGTACCAATACCGTCTCTTACCAAAGAGAGATGTGATGAACTCAAAAAGGTGCTGCATAAGATTGCTGAACAGGGCAGGATCTCGATAAGGACAGTACGCAGGGACGGGATAGATTCTCTTAAGAAGATGGAAGATTCAAAGCAGATTCCAGAAGACGCGCGTTTCAAGGGCCAGGACCATGTACAGAAGATGACCGAAAAATATACAAAGAGGATAGAAGAGCTTCTTGAGCAAAAAGAAAAGGAATTGACGTCAATATAATAGGTCCTTCGGCGGCTACAATCCTTCAATTCGTCGGATTGTTTCACGTCGCCTCAGGATCAAATTTACTTCGTAAATTTGGGCCGCTAGCTCATATTGGTAGAGCACCGCCCTTTTAAGGCGGGTGCGCCGCGTTCGATTCGCGGGCGGCTCACCATTTTGCCTCAGTTTTATAAATTTTTTCCCTCGCGACTACATGCAAAACTAAGGTCGCTCGGGATCAAATTTACGAAGTAAATTCGTGGGGACGTAGTTCAGTTTGGATAGAACGCAAGATTGTCGATCTTGAGGTCGCGGGTTCGAGCCCCGTCGTCCCCGCCATTTTGGCGAGAACCCAAGGGGTGTGGGGAGATTGTCCCCACGCTTTCGGGGTAACAGTCCGACAGTTTTTGTCGGACGCCATAGGGGCAGAGCCCCTTTGGAGAGCGAGCGTAAGCGAGCGAGGGTTCTAGGCCGAAGGCCGGAGCCCCGTCGTCCCCGCCATATAGTTTAATATAAGACGGTTTTTATTTTCTTGAGAATCAAACTCTTCTCAGTATCCATTTTAAACCTCTGAAATAGCATACAATCATCCCGTTGTTTTGTTATATTGACATAACAATGGAAATGTATAATATATTAAGTGGAGAAAAATATGAGCTTATATTTTATATTTACTGTTGACGGCGATTGGGATGAGTATTTTTCTACTGAATTGTCAAAGGCAAAAAGAAGACCTGACAAGAAAAACCTGCTTAGGTTGATCAAGCATGAAATTAAAATTGCCCGTTCTGTCGGTGGCAAACTTTTACATTTTGTGCACACATCTCCCGTTGATCGACAGTATTTCCTTCAGCCGGATTTTATCGCTCTTTGGAAAGAGATTCAGGATATAGGCGGGAGCATAGGAGTCCATTGCCACGAAGAAGACCTTTTTAGTAACGGTAGGCTTGACGATCTGGCAATGATGGAACAATCGATTCGATCATTAACCGAGCCGTTGCGTAATGAAGGGCTAAGCCTGATTTCTTATCGGGGGGGATATCTTGCTTTTTGCAAAAGCATTATTCCTGTTCTTGAAAGAAATGGAATCTTTTTTGACTTCTCCTGTTTTCCGGGACGCTATCTGCACTACAAGGGAAAACTGATCTCGGATTGGAGGGGAGCGCCTAAGAATTATTATCGTATGTGCTATCAAGATCAACGGAAAGATGGCAAAAGCGATATTATCGAAATATCTCTTGGAAAAATAAAGCAACGTGCTTTATATTGCGATATTACTTCTCTGTCGGATATTTGGATGATAGCGCGACACTTGGCTAAAAAGGAAAAAACATCAAAGAGCGATATTATTGTATCCATGTTAACTCATACCTATGAGCTAGCTTCCCCGTGGAAACGTTTTCGAATAAGAACAGCTCTTTTTATTTGCAGCCTTTACGGAAAATTCATTAATGATAAACAAATACCAGAGATTGTGAAAAAGAAAGGAACAAGAAAAACATGAGAGTAGGAATTGCGAAAGAGAACAGGGGGCTAGAGAAGAGAGTTATCGTGCAGCCTCCAGAAATAAACAAAATAGCAAGTCGACACGAAGTTCTAGTAGAAAAAGGAGCGGGTGAAGGAATTGATATACCGGATAGCGCCTTTACCGTTGCAGGGTGTAAGATCGTTTCCCGAAACGAGGTCTATGCGAGTGATATAGTCGTGCGTATAAAAGAACCCGATTTTGAAGAAATCAAGCTAATGCGCCCAGGGAGTGTCATTATGTCCATGATGCACATCCGATGCCGACCGAAACTAGAAAAGGCCTTGCGTGAACAGAAATTGATAGTTATTCCGCTTGAAAATCTAAAAGACCAGTTCAACAGAAGAAAGGTTGAAGCAGTCGAGGAATCCGGCCGGATCGGCATGGAATACGGTTTTCAACTGTGGGGAAAAGACCCTGCAAGCGCCACAGTCAAGATTATGGGATACGGCAATATGGCGGTGAGCGCCATACGGTACGCAGCCCGAAAATTTGCCAAAGTCGAAATTTTGAATAAAAAAGACTTCCTTAAAATGGAAAAGCATATACCTGGAACCGACATTCTCGTTGATGCCATCAATCGTCCTTATCGACGGGATGTTGAAAAAGAGCCGTTTTTTGTTACACGGCAGATGCTAAAGCTTTTTAAAAAGGGGTCTGTTATCATAGATTTAGTATCAAACCCGAAAAACCACGCTCCGGTTGAAACAATGCAATCAACTACTTTAGATAGCCTGCACTATTTGGTTGATGGTATATACCACGCCTCTTGTTGGGGGTGGCCTGGTTTGAATCCGAAGCCAGTTGCGAAACGGTATAGCCTTCAACTTATGCCGATATTACTTGATTTAGCAGACAATGGGGTTGATCACTGTGACGAATTTACCAAGGCCGCTATTTTACGCTTTGATAAGTAGAGTATCTTATGTTAAATCCATATTTAGATCTTACTATATTGGCCATAGGTTAAAAAGCCCTACTGTGGCTTTTTATTTTTTGGAAGCTTAGCGTGAATAATTCAAACAGGGCAAGATTGATAAAACTGGAATCCGCAGAAAGATATCAGAGGCTGATCAGCAGGGATTCAGGGAGTTCCGGGATTAAGGCAGGCCATATTATATTGAAGAGCGGTGAAAATGTAGGCAGCCATTCTACGGGAGAACGCGAAGAAGTGATCATTGTCCTGAAAGGCAGGGGAGAAGCAAGGATAAGTAAAGACGAGATTTTAAAAATCGAGACAGATACTGTTTTATACATACCGCCTGAGACAGAACATGACATAAAAAATACCGGCACAGAAAACCTTGAATATATTTTTGTAACTTCGCCGGTTAAAATATAAACTATTTTTGTTGAAAAAACCATTTTTTGTGATATAATTTTTCTGAGATTTAAAAAAACGGAAGGAGGAAGTAGCGATGAAAAAGATAATATGGGTCGGTATTTTATTCCTATTAGTATTGTTTTTAGCAGCCCCGATTTCTGCACAGGAGGCAGTGGAAGAACTCACGGTGCCAGAAGAAGAGACGACGCTTACAGGGTTAACAGATGAAGGCGTGATTACAGGAGACGTGGTTTCCTTGGACCTGGATGCAGGCACCATAACTATCAAGACTGACGACGGTACAGAAAACACATTTTCTGTAGTTGACGGAGATACGATCCTCTGGAAGGGCATAGAGGATATAGGACTTTCTGATATTGCTGAAGGCGAAGAAGCAGAGGTAGGTTACTATAGTGATGAGACCGGCGGGCTTATAGCGAGCTGGGTGGATGTCCTGATCGAAGAAGATCTCCTTGCCGAAGAAATTATTTCTCTAGAAGAAGCAGAGAGTGCGGAAGAGGAA
>JABMRA010000079.1 GCA_013202925.1 Candidatus Omnitrophota bacterium
ATACAAGATGATCACAGATGTTTATATCTGCGATCATCTGTAAAGCATATAGTTTAACGTGTGGTCTGCGATCATCTGCGTAAGTTCCGAGCGAAGCGAGGTAACTTGTGTCAATAGAATCAATACACAAGAAAAATAAAGTGCTTTTGAACTACGGCGAATTCCAGGCCTTGAAGGAAAAGGCGGAGAATGCCGACGAGTACTATGACAGGCTCCTGAGGATCCAGGCGGATTTCGATAATTATAAAAAAAGGCTCGACAGGGACAAGCTGGAATTTATCAAGTTTGCCAATGAGGATATAATAGTCGAGATCCTGAAGATATTGGATGATTTCGAGAGGGCTGTAAAGGCAGGCAAAACCAAACACGATTTTGACATCCTGTATAAAGGCATCGAGATGATATATAAAGACCTGAAGGAATTTTTTAAACAAAAAGGCGTGCAGGAGATAGAGGCAGAAGGAAGGCTGTTTAATCCTCATGAACATGAGGCGATGATGCAGGAAGAAACAGACGAGCACAAGGAGGACCATGTGATCGAGGAATTTCAAAAGGGATACACGTTGAGCGGCCGGGTGATCAGGCCGGCAAAGGTGAAGGTAGCGAAGAAACCAGAAACCAGAAACCAGAAACCAGAAGACAGAGGGCAGAAGTCAGAAATGTGAAAAGCCAGATTTTTCTGTTCTCTGTTTTCTGACATCTGTCTTCTGAACATTATACCAGGAGGTTTTGAAATGGCAAAAGTAATAGGAATCGATCTAGGTACATCAAACTCAGCAGCAGCAGTGATGGAGGGGAGCAGACCCGCCATTATACCAAGCGCGGAAGGCGCGGGAGTGGCCAGCGGAAAGGCGTTTCCGTCCTTTGTGGCATTTACAAAAGACGGGCAGAAACTTGTGGGGGAACCTGCAAGGCGTCAGGCTACCGTAAACCCGGAAGGCACGGTCTATGCGGCAAAGAGAAAGATGGGCACTGACCATAAATTCAAGATCTACGGCAAGGAATACACTGCTCAGCAGATCTCAGCATTTATTCTGCAGAAGATAAAACAGGATGCCGAGGCGTATCTGGGCGACAAGGTCGAAGAGGTGGTCATCACATGCCCTGCTTATTTCGACGACAACCAGCGCCAGGCAACAAAGGACGCAGGAGAGATCGCAGGGCTTAAGGTATTGAGGATAATCAATGAACCCACTGCCGCGTGTCTTGCGTATGGCCTGGACAAGGTCGGTAAAGAGCTGAAGATAATGGTGTTTGACTTTGGCGGAGGCACGCTGGACGTTACCATTATGGACATGTGGTTTGACAAAGAGCACAATGCAAGCGGCTTCGAGGTAAAATCAACGAACGGTGATACGCATCTTGGCGGGACAGATATGGACAATCTCCTGATAGATTACATTGTAAATAAATTCAAAAAAGAAACAGGCATTGACCTTAAGAACGACAAGATGGCAGTACAGCGTTTAAGAGAGGCAGCTGAAAAGGCAAAGGTTGAGCTTTCAAGCACCATCACCACTGATATCAACCTGCCATTTATCACCGCGGACGCAAGCGGCCCGAAACATCTTACCATGTCTATAAACAGGGCAAATCTGGAAGAGCTGGTCGCCCCGATCGTAGATAAATGTAACGGCCCTGTAGATCAGGCGCTTAAAGACTCAGGCCTTTCCCCTAATGATATTGATAAGATCATCATGGTGGGCGGTCCGACCAGGATGCCCATTGTGCAGAAATTTCTGGAAGAGCATGTGGGGAAGAAGATAGAGCGAGGCATAGACCCCATGGAATGCGTCGCGCTTGGCGCGGCAACTCAGGCGGCTATTATAAAAGGCGACGCAAAAGAGGTCCTGCTTCTCGACGTAACCCCGCTTTCCCTGGGAATAGAGACGCTCGGAAGCGTGTGCACAAAGCTTATAGAGCGCAACACTACCATACCCACGAAGAAGAGCCAGGTATTCTCGACCGCGGCAGACAACCAGACCGCTGTTACTGTGAGGGTGCTGCAGGGAGAGCGCCAGATGGCGAATGACAATATCGAACTCGGTAGATTTGATCTGATAGGCATACCTCCGGCGCCTCGCGGCGTACCCCAGATAGAGGTCACCTTTGATATTGACAGAGACGGTATCGTGCATGTGGGGGCAAAGGACCTTGGCACAGGCAAGGAGCAGAGTATGAGGATAACCGCGCCCAAGAAATTGTCAAAGGAAGAGATCGACAGGATGGTCAAGGAGGCGGAAAAATTCTCGGATGAGGACAAGAAGAAAAAAGAAGAGGTGGAGATAAAGAACCAGGCGGATACGCTTGCGTATTCTGTTGAAAAATCCCTGAAGGATTTTGGCGACAAGGTCACGCAGGACGAGAGGCTGAAGATCGAGCAGGAATTGAATGATTTGAAAGAGGCCTTAAAGGGAAGCGATGCCGAAAAGATCAAAAAGAAAATGGAAGAATTGTCCAAGGCCGCTCATAAATTAGCCGAAGAGGTGTACAAGGCCGCTCAGGCAAAGGCAAAAGAGACGCAACAGGGGCAGGCACAGCCAGGGAAAGGGACAGGCACAGGAAAGGCCGAGGAGCCAGAGAAAAAGGCCGGCGAGGGCGATGTAATCGACGCGGAGTTTAAAGAGAAGTAAACGCGGAACCAATGCGGAACTAGACGCGGAACTAATGCGGAACATATATGGAAGTTCCGCATAGGTTCAGCGTAACGTTCTGCGTAGTTCCGCGATAAAATATGACTACTAAACGTGATTATTACGAAATACTGGGTGTGCAGAAGGGCGCAAGCGTTGATGAGATAAAGAAGACGTACAGGAACCTTGCGCTCAAACATCACCCTGACCGAGTTCCCGGGGATAAAAAGAAAGAGGCAGAGGATAGATTCAAGGAGATCTCTGAGGCATATGCGGTTTTATCTGATCAGCAGAAGAGAAGTCAGTACGATCAGTTTGGCCATGCGGGTATAGATTCGCGCTATAGCTCCGAGGATATCTTTAGAGGGGCTGATTTTGGCAGCATCTTTGAGGACCTGGGTTTTGGCGGAGGCGGAGGCGGTATATTTGAAGATTTCCTTGGCAGTGTATTTGGCGGAGGGGTTTCTTCCGGGAGAAGAGGCGGCCCGAGCAGCGGAAGGAGTTTGGAATACGAGATAGAGATCTCTTTTGACGAGGCAGCGTTCGGGACCAAAAAGACCATTGGTGTGCCGCGGCATGAGACCTGCGATGTCTGTAAAGGAGATGGCGCAAGGCCGGGCACAAAAAAGACCAAGTGCCATTCGTGTGACGGCAGGGGCCAGATCCTGCAGCAGGCAGGTTTTTTTAGTATCAGGCAGACATGCCCTAAATGCAGGGGCGAGGGCATCATTATAAAAAACCCGTGCGTAAAATGTTATGGCACGGGAAAACAGAAGATCACAAAAAAGATCGAGGTTACTGTGCCCGCGGGCGTTGATACAGGCTCGCGTCTTCGTATGCAGGGAGAAGGCGAGGCAGGCTCAAAGGGCGGGTCAAGAGGCGACCTTTATATCTATATACACGTAAAAGATCATCCTATATTTGACAGGCATGGCTATGATATAGTATGCGATGTGCCGATCAGTTTTCCCACAGCAGCCCTTGGGGGAGGAGTAGAGATCCCCACATTAAATGGCAAGGTAGAGATGAAGGTCCCTGAAGGTACCCAGAGCGGCAAGATCTTCAGGCTGGCAGGCAAGGGCATAAAAAGATTAAGGGGTTACGGCAATGGCGATGAACTCGTCAGGATTATCATAGAGACCCCCACGCGCCTCAATTCAGAGCAGAAGCGTGTTTTAAAAGAATTTGAAAAATCATGCAGTGACAAGGTAACTCCCCTGACCAGGTCTTTTATGGATAAGGTAAAAAATCTCTTAGGGAAATAGCTGTTAGTGAAAGGTGAAAAGTGTGAAGTTAAAGGCTTTGTTTTTCACTTTAAACCTTTCACCTTTAACTAGCATGTAGTTCTGGGGAGGAACAAGTGCCTACATACGAGTACAGATGCAATAAATGCGGCAAGGACTTTGATGTGTCCCAGAAGATGAGCGCCAAGGCCCTAACCGTGTGCCCTGATAAAAAATGCAAAGGCAAGGTAAAAAGGCTGATAAGCGCGGGCGCTGGTTTTATTTTTAAGGGTCCTGGTTTTTACGCGACCGACTATAGAAGCGAGGGCTACAAGAAAAGGGCAAAAGAAGAAATGCCTGATTCGTCCAAGTGCGATACCTGTGACAAAAAACAAGGCAGCTGTCCAATTGACAAGTAATTTTCTAAAATACTGGGTACCGCTCTATATATACGCGGGGATCATATTCTACTTCTCCAGTATACCCAAGCCCCTGCCTGAGATAGACATCCCCTTCTTTGACAAGGCGCTGCATATATGCGAATATGCTGTTTTCGGGCTCCTCGCGTCGCGCGCATTCAAAAATTCCCCAAGAAAGGGATTTTTTGAAAATTTCAAGATCATGGCGATTTTGATCTCGATTCTATACGGCATTTCAGACGAGTTTCACCAGGCATTTGTCGCCGAACGCCACTTTAGTGTATTTGATATGCTTGCCGACGGTATCGGCGGCATAATAGGGGTATTCGTATATGGCAGATATTATTCCGCTTAAAGGTGTTCTCTATAATCCTGAAAAGGTCAATGACCTGTCAAAGGTAGTCGCCCCGCCCTACGACGTGATCTCTCCGGAAGAGCAGGCATCTCTCTATAATTCAGACCCGCACAATATAATCCGCATGTTATTGGGCAAGGATTCCATCGGCGATAATGAAAAGGAGAATAGATATACACGCGCCGCGGCCCTATTAAAGGATTGGCAGGACAAGGATGTCTTGAAAAAGGAAAAGGATGGCTGTGCCTATGTCTATTCGCAGGAGTTTACTGTAGACGGACGGATAAAAAGGCGGCTCGGTTTCATCGCACTTTTAAGATTAGAGGATTTTGATACAGACTCGACCAGCGTATATCCGCACGAAAACACCCTTTCTGCCCCAAAAGAGGACAGGACAAGGCTTATCAGTTCCATAGGGGCAAACCTGGGCCCCATATTTGCCTTGTTTGCGGATGAAGAAAAATCCATTGATGCCATCCTGGCACAGGGGACCAAGTCAGAGCCCTTAATAGACATAAGAGACCCGCACGACATTAGAAACAAATTGTGGAGGGTTTCTGATAAAGATACCCTCGAGAAGATCGTGCGCCTGATGAAGAAAGAAAAGATCTTCATTGCGGACGGTCACCACAGATATGAGGTCGGCCTCGCCTTTAGCAAGACCCAAAAAGACCCTAAATACGGATATATACTTACTTATTTCACAGACCTCTACGCTGACGGGATAGTGATCCTGCCTGTGCACAGGATGATCGCCGGAGTCAGTGATGATATCCTGTCAGGCATGGAACAGTCGCTGAAAAAGAACTTCGCGACTGAGGCGCTTGACACAAGGAGACATGTTAAGGATTTCCTTTCTGGCGCAACGCCCTCTGAAAAAAGGTTTGTGATCTACAGCCAAAAGAGATTCACTGGATTGAAGCTCAAAGATAACAGCGTCCTGGATGTTACAGCGCTCCATAGCCTGGTAATAGAGCCTCTGCAGGCGAGGGTAGAAAAAAATAACGGAAGGATCTCAATAGATTTTACCAAGGACCTGGGCTATGCCGTCAATGAAGTGGATCAGGGCCGATTTTCTCTCTGTATCTTACTGAACCCCACCAAGATCACTGAGGTGCGGGATATGGCGTTTTCAGGCAGGCGCATGCCGCAGAAATCGACCTATTTTTATCCAAAGGTCCTGACAGGCCTGGTTATTAATGTGTTTTAGTGTTCAGAAGACAGAAATCAGAAGACAGAAGTCAGAAGTCAGAAGTCAGAAAAATTTGAGTTCTCATTTCTGTCCTCTGTCTTCTGATTTCTGTCGTCTGTTTTCTCCCGAGCGAAGCGAGGGCTAATGGCAATATTCGGAAAACCAAAATACAGGGTAGTGAAGGTCTCAAAGCGCAAAGGCGTCCCTGACGGCACGTGGCTTAAGTGCGAGGGCTGCGGGGAGATGATCTACAAGAAAAACCTGGACGAAAACTTCAGGGTCTGCCCGAAATGCAATTACCATTTTGTGCTCGGCGCGCATGAACGCATATCCATGTTTCTCGACGAAGGCAGTTTTGAGGAGTTCGAGAAGGGGATGAGGCCAAAGGACTTCCTGAAGTTCAAAGGACCCAAGAGTTATTTAGAGAAGATAGAGAAGGACACTGCCGCTACCGGCATGGAAGAGGCAGCGATCGTAGGAAAGGGCCGCTTAAACAATAGAAGGGTCGCGCTTGGCGTGACTGATTCACGTTTTATAATGGGCTCCATGGGCTATGTGGTAGGAGAGAAGATAACAAGGATCACGGAATTCGCAACAAAAAATGGCCTGCCGCTTATCATCATATCCGGCTCTGGAGGCGGGGCAAGGATGTACGAAGGCATGATCTCTCTTATGCAGATGGCAAAGACCTCAGCAGCGCTTGCAAAACATAATGACGCAAGGCTGCCCTATATTTCAATCCTTACAAACCCCACTATGGCAGGTGTGTTGGCCAGTTTTGCCTCGCTTGGAGATGTGATCATTGCCGAGCCAAAGGCGCTCATTGGTTTTACAGGCCCGAGGGTCATAGAGCAGACAATACGGCAGAGATTACCTGATGGGTTTCAGCGTTCGGAGTTTCTCCTGAAGCACGGCCTTATTGATATGGTGGTAAGCCGCAAGAATATGAAGGATACGGTTGTACAGCTCATAGGCTATATGAGTTGACTTTTTGGATAAAATTAGTTAAAATCGACTGAATACCCAGGGAGAATATGCTATTATGGCACAGGTAAGTGTCAAGAATATAACAAAGATCTTTCCAGGCAATGTAGTCGCTGTGCAGGATGTGAGTCTCGGGGTTGAGAACAAGGAGTTTGTGGTGCTTGTAGGGCCTTCAGGCTGCGGTAAATCCACTACCCTGCGGATGATAGCCGGGCTTGAAAAGGCCACAAGCGGCGAGATATGGATAGGCAATAAGATGGTAAACGATGTGCCTGCCAAAGACAGGGATATCGCGATGGTGTTCCAGAACTACGCGCTTTATCCGCACATGACTGCTTATGAAAATCTGTCATTCGCGCTCAGGCTGCGTAAATTCCCTAAAGCTGAGATCGAGAGCCGCGTAAATGATGCGGCAGAGATACTCGGCATCAAGAAGCTTTTGAATCGACGGCCCCGGGAACTTTCCGGAGGCCAGCGCCAGAGGGTGGCTGTCGGAAGGGCCATTGTAAGAAAACCGCAGGTTTTTTTGTTTGACGAGCCGTTGAGCAATCTGGATGCCAAGATGCGCGTCCAGATGAGGACAGAGTTGAATAAACTCCACACCAGGCTTCAATCCACCATGATCTATGTTACCCATGACCAGACAGAGGCCATGACCATGGGCAATCGCATAGTGGTCATGAAGGACGGTATAATACAGCAGGTCGCGGACCCTATCACACTTTATGATAAGCCCGTGAATAAATTCGTGGCCGGTTTTATCGGGTCCCCGCCCATGAATTTCATAAACGGCAAGATCATCAAACAGGGCGATAAATTTTTCTTTAAAGAGGATGGTTTCAAGGTGAAGATAGTGGAAGACATGTATGCCCTGATATCGAAGTACGAAGGAAAGGCAGTCGTCTTCGGAATAAGACCCGAAGATATACATGACAAACTTTTTGTATCCAGCGCATCCCCGGACAATACCATAAAGGCCGTTGTCGAGATAGTGGAGCCGATGGGCGCCGAGATTTTTTTATATATCAACGCCGGTAAGAGTTCTTTTATCGCAAGGGTCGGCGGGCACAATAAGCATGAAGTAAACCAGGATCTTGATGTCGTCTTTGACACGAGCAAGGCCCATTTCTTTGACAAGGATTCAGAGGTTATTATTATCTAAGTGAGGCCACGACTTACGGAACGAAATAAACGTAAGTCGTATGGCCGAACTTATCCCGAGCGAAGCGAGGGATCTCATGTGACCACTCGGCTTAGTCTTGGTGTTAGATTCACATAGCATGCTCCACCATGAAATCAGACAAAAAAATAAAAATTGGCACGCTCTGCGGTGCTATCTTCGTCATAATATCCTACCTGGTATTCCGCACCGACCTCCCGAAGATCCCGAATATCTTTCTGTATAATCTGGTTATAATAATCAGCCTCCAGGCCCTTGGCTTTTACAGGGGCCTTTTTTTTCTTGGCGGTTCTGTATTCCTTACGGTCCTCGCCTCCCTCGCGATGAACTTCAATTATATATGGAATGTGCCGGTGTTTTTAACGACGTTCCTGATCGTAAAGGACCGGATAAAAAAACTCGAATATTTTAGTCACATCATAGAGGGACGCGTGGAAGAGATCAGGGAAAATACAAATCTATTGGCGAACGAATACAAGAGGCACCAGAGGGAGGCGTTTTTTCTGGAAAAGAAGGAACAGAGATATAGATCCTTAAAGGACGTTACGTCTATTTTAAGCTCTACGCTTTCGCTGGATAGGGTCACTGAATTGATCCTGGATAACGCCCTGGAGGTAGTCGGCAGGACAGAATCCCTGCTTTTATTTCTGGTCGATACAAAAAAGCAGGAGCTGAATCTGGCCGCGTCAAGGATAAAAGAGAATTCTGATAAGGTGAAGGCCAAGAAAGGGGACCTCCTGGATGAGTGGGTGTTTAAACAGCGGCAGCGCCTGCTCGTGGAGGATATCAAAAAGGATTTCAGGTTCAGCGAGGAAAAGATAGGAGGGTATCCGAGGCCATTTCGTTCCGTGATAGCCTGTCCTTTAATGGAGGAGAAGAAGGTCGTGGGCATAGTGCGCCTGGAGCACTCAAGCCCCCATAATTATAAATTGGAAGACCTGAGGCTGCTGGATATCCTGTGTGATCTTGGCGCGGCAAGCCTGCAGAACGCCAGGCTTTATAAACAGACACTCGATCTCGCGATTACAGACGGACTTACGGGACTTTATCTGCGCAGGTATTTTCTGGATAGATTAAGGGAGGAGCTTGCAAGATCTCTGCGAGGCGACCTGGCCTGTTCCTTTGTCATGATAGATATTGATGATTTTAAGAATTACAATGACAAATACGGACATACTGCAGGCGACATAGTCCTTAGGACCATTTCAAAGGTCCTCACCAGATTTGCGCAGAGCGGCATTGTCGGGCGTTATGGCGGCGAGGAATTCTCAATACTCCTGCCGGAGACCCCGAAGAAAAAGGCCAGAAGAATAGCAGACGATATCAGAAGCGCGGTCAGGGAAGAGGCGATCGAACTCCGCCGGGTAGAGACCCATGTCACGGTTTCAATAGGTGTTTCGAGTTTTCCGGAAGACTCAAAGGTGCAGGACGACCTGATCCAAAAGGCAGACGAGCGGTTGTACATGGCAAAGAGACAGGGCAAGGACAGGGTCGCTGCATCTTAGAAATAAGTTACTAATGGCATGGAATTTCAATAATCCATGTCATTGCGAGGAGATTTTCTTATTGACCTAACGAAGCAATCTCATAAAAAGCGAGATTGCTCGCCTCGCTTCGCGGGCGAAGCGGGCTTCCTGAGTCACAATGTAGGTCAACTCGCAATGACGTCAGGTTTTCGTC
>JABMRA010000080.1 GCA_013202925.1 Candidatus Omnitrophota bacterium
CTCATTAAATATGACCAAAGACAAATTTGAACTAAACCTGGCCAAATTAAAGACCTATCCGATATCCAAAAGGAAGAGTAAGGTCCGGCACCAGGATTTTGCAAAACCGCCTTCCAAAGGCGCCAGCTTCTCTGATTTTTATGATTCTCTTCCTAACATATTGTCAGCTAATCACTTCAGGCGGGTCGTGGATGCCATTGTCGCAGCGTGCAAAAAGAAGAAACCTGTCGTAGTCATGATGGGCGCCCATGTGGTTAAATGCGGGCTCAACCCAGTGATAATAGAGCTTTTAAAGAAAGGGGTAATTACCGCGATTGCCATGAATGGCTCAGGCGCGATACATGATTTTGAGATCGCCCTCATAGGAAAGACATCAGAGGATGTGGATGAAGCGCTCGAGGACGGAAGTTTTGGCATGGCAAAAGAGACCGCGCTGTATCTGAACGGCGCGATAGGCGAGGCAGTAGAAAGGGATATCGGGGCTGGCCGCGCGATCGGACAGGTCATCAAAGAGGAAAAACTCCCATTTAAAAACCTGAGCCTTTTATATAATTGCGTCAAGGAAGATATACCCGCTACAGTGCACATTGCCATAGGCACCGACATCATCCATCAGCACCCAAGCTGCGATGGCGCAAATCTAGGCGAGGCATCGCTCAGGGATTTTCACAGTTTCATTGAAGTTGTTTCAGGGCTTGGAGACGGCGGCGTGGTGTTGAATATCGGTTCTTCAGTGATCCTGCCAGAGGTATTTTTAAAGGCAGTAAACGTGGCGAGGAATCTCGGCAGCAAGATAAAGAATTTCACGGCATGTAATTTTGACATGATATATCATTACAGGCCTTACCATAATGTAGTAAAGAGGCCGATACGTTCAGGCGGGGCAGGTTATACCATTATCGGACAACACGAGATACTCATACCGCTCCTTGCCCAGTCTGTCATCGAGAGATTATGAAGAAAAAGGATAAGTTTAAAAAAATTATATCAAGGTTTTCAAAGGTCAGGGCCCTTGTAATAGGAGACCTTATACTGGATGAATTTTTGTGGGGAGACGTCTCAAGGATCTCGCCTGAGGCGCCGGTGCCTGTGGTGTGGGTGCGCTCAGAGTCATTTATGCCGGGCGGCGCGGCAAACGTGGCAAATAATATATATGCCCTCGGAGGAAAGGTACACCTGGCAGGAGTCGTCGGGACAGACGAAAGAGGCAGGATCCTTACACAGGAGCTTGAAAAAAAAGGCATTAATGTGGGAGGCATAGTTATAGATGGCGAAAGGCCTACTACATTGAAGACAAGGGTCATTGCGCATCACCAGCAGATGGTTAGGATCGATAAAGAGAAGATGGACGGTTTAGACAGCGGACTGATCACGCAGATGATCGATTATGCCAAAGAGATAATCGACGACATAGACGCTATTATAATAGAGGACTACGGCAAAGGCGTTATCACGCCCAGGCTTTTAAAGGAGATCCTAAGGCTGGCGCGGAGGCACAAGAAAATAGTCATCGTTGATCCCAAGGAAGAACATTTTCGTTATTATAAAGGCGTAACAGCGATTACCCCAAATCATCATGAGGCATCGAAGGTCACGGGCATAAAGGTCAAAGACAACGACAGCCTTATCAATATAGGAAATGCGCTTTTGAATAAACTGAAATGCGAGGCAGTGCTAATGACCCTGGGTGAGAACGGCATGCAGCTTTTTGAGAAAAAAGGCCGCATCACGCATATACCTACGGTTGCGCAGGACGTCTTTGATGTCTCCGGCGCAGGCGATACAGTGATAGGCACGTTCACACTGGCGCTCGCGGCAGGCGCAGGCATGATAGACGCAGCCCGCATCTCGAATTTTGCAGCAGGGGCTGTGGTGGGCAAGGTCGGTATTGCCGTAGTGACACAAAAGGAACTTCTATCCAAGATAAAATAGGGCGGGGGCAACGATAATGGAAGCAATGGGAATAATTCCAGCGAGATACGGAGCAACAAGATTTGAGGGAAAACTTCTGGCAGATTTGTGCGGCAAGCCAGTTATCCAGCACACATGGGAAAACGCCAAAAAATCCAAATCAATAGAAGACCTCATAATCGCGACTGATGATAAGCGCATATATAATGCCTGTAAGGGATTTGGCGCAAAGGTGAGCTATACCTCAAAGGCGCACAGGAGCGGCTCGGACAGGCTTACTGAACTGGCAAGCTCTATTGACGCAAAGGTCATTGTCAATATCCAGGCAGATGAGCCGCTCATACATCCGAGCATGATAGACGATGTGGTGAGTCCTCTCCTGAAAGGCAAGGATATACAGATGACAACCCTTTGTCATAAGATCGCAAAAGAGCACGAGCTTTACGACAAAAACATCGTGAAGGTCGTGATGGATAGAAAGGGATTTGCCCTGTATTTTTCCCGCGCGGCCATTCCGTACAAACCGCGCTCAATAGACAACGGAAAGCCGATAAAGAATCACTACAAACACATCGGCATTTACGCATACGTCAGGGATTTTCTTTTTACATTCAAGAGCCTGCCTCAATCCCCGCTGGAAAAGGCGGAAAAATTAGAACAGCTGCGGGTAATCGAAAACGGCTACAAGATAAAGGTCATAGAGACCAGGTTCGACACGGTCGGCATAGACACGCCCGAGGACCTATTAAAGGCAACCGAGCTCATAAAGGGCTCAAAGCAGCTTAGCTTCCTGTAGCGATTCACGAATCACGAATATATGGCGAAATACATCTTTATAACAGGCGGCGTTGTCTCAAGTCTTGGCAAAGGCATCACCTCTGCCTCCATAGGAAAACTCCTCGAATCAAAGGGCTTCAAGATCACCATCCAGAAATGCGACCCCTATCTAAACGTTGACCCAGGCACCATGAATCCATTTCAGCACGGCGAGGTCTATGTTATTGACGACGGCACTGAGACTGACCTTGACCTTGGCCACTACGAACGCTTCACAAGCGCTGCAATGGGAAAGGAAAACAATATTACCACCGGCAAGGTCTATCACTCTGTGATTACGAAAGAACGCCGCGGCGACTATCTAGGCGCCACTGTTCAGGTCGTCCCGCACATCACGAACGAGATCATCTCCCATATAAAAAAGGTTTCACATGGCAAGGACATCGACATCGTAATATGTGAGATCGGCGGGACCGTGGGTGACATTGAAAGCCTTCCGTTTCTCGAGGCAATCAGGCAATTCAAACAGCACGTCGGAAAGGGCAATGCTATAAATATCCACGTGACGCTTGTGCCGTATATAAAGGCAGCAGAGGAGGTAAAGACCAAACCCACACAGCACAGCGTTGGCAAATTAAGAGAGATAGGGATCCAGCCGGAGATACTTGTCTGCAGGACAGAAAGGCCTCTTTCAAAAAAGGTAAAGCAAAAGATATCCCTGTTCTGCAATGTTGACGAGGACGCTGTAATGGACGCGCCTGATGTAAAGGACATATACGAGGTCCCGCTGTTGTTTCAGAAGCAGGGACTGGGCAAGACAATATTGCGGCTGCTTGAAATGAGATACAAGGAAGGCGACCTGACTGCCTGGCGCGACAAGGTGGTAAAAAGGGCCCTGCATCCTTCCAGGAAGGTTTCAATAGCAGTGGTCGGAAAATACATGGAGCTCAACGACGCCTATAAATCGATCTACGAAGCGCTAAAACACGCAGGTGTCGCGAATGACGCAAGGATGGATATTAAAAAAATAGATTCCGAAGAGATAGAAGAAAAGGGCGCTGATAGATTATTAAAAGGCGTGGATGGTATTTTGGTGCCGGGCGGTTTTGGGACGCGCGGTATCGAGGGCAAGATAAAGGCAATAAAATTCGCAAGGGAGAAGAATGTCCCGTTCCTCGGGATATGCCTCGGCATGCAGTGCGCAGTCATAGAATTCGCAAGAGGGGTGTGCGGCCTTAAAAAGGCGAATTCCACTGAGTTTGACAAGTCCACCCCGTATCCGGTAATAAGTCTTCTTGAAGAACAGAAAAGGGTCAAGGCAATGGGCGCTACGATGCGCCTCGGCGCCTATCCGTGCAAATTGGAAAAACCCAGCAAGGCCTACGAGGCATACGGCAAAGAAAAGATCTCGGAAAGACACAGACATAGATACGAATTTGATATACACTATAAAAGAAGCATGGAAAAAGAGGGGCTTTTGGTTTCAGGCACATCGCCCGACCTGCGGCTGGTGGAGATAATCGAGGTCAAGAATCACCCGTGGTTTGTCGCGTGCCAGTTCCACCCGGAATTTAAATCAAAGCCTGACGATTGCCACCCATTGTTTAAAAATTTCGTGAGAAAGGCACTAAAAACTTGATCATGACAAAAGAGATAAAGGTAAAAAATGTAAAGATAGGCGGCAAAAATCCCCTGGTCCTGATCGCGGGGCCGTGCGTGATTGAAAATGAAAAACACGCCCTGGACCACGCAAAGGCCATAAAGGAGATCTGCGAAAAAGAAAAGATCCCTTTTATATTTAAAGCCAGCTATGACAAGGCGAACCGCTCGAATGTGAAATCCTACAGGGGCCCTGGCATTGATGAAGGCCTGGAAATTCTCGCAAAGATCAAAAGCGACCTGGCCGTGCCGATATTGAGTGATGTCCACTGCAGGACCGAGCTTGAGAAGGCGAGCAAGGTCCTGGACATTATTCAGATCCCTGCATTCCTGTGCAGGCAGACTGATTTTGTCACAGAGGTCGCAAAGACAGCAAAGATAGTCAACGTAAAGAAAGGCCAGTTCCTGGCGCCATGGGATATAAAGAATATAATAGAAAAGGTGGAGAGGGCCGGAAATAAAAATATAGTCATTACAGAGCGCGGCACCACATTCGGCTACAATAATCTCGTTAGCGACATGCGGTCTCTGCAGATAATGCGCGAATACGGCTATCCTGTCATCTATGATGCAACACACAGCGCCCAGCTTCCAGGGGGCGAGGGCGATGCCTCAGGAGGAGAGAGAAAATTCGTGCCTGGCCTTTCACGGGCAGCAGTTGCAATGGGCTGCGATGGCCTGTTTCTGGAGGTCCACAAGGATCCGGACAAGGCGCCCTGCGACGGCCCGAACATGATCACGCTGGATGCGCTTGGAAAATTACTAAAGAACGTAAAACAGATTAACGTTGTCATTGCGAAGATGGCTTAAAATGCAAGCTCATGAAGCCCGCTTCGCGTGCGAAGCGGGCTTCGGAAGCTACCTTATAAGGCTACCCTCGCAATGACGAAGTGGAGGGCGACTCCTCCAATGACGCTATGAGGTAAAATATTATGTTGAAGAAACGCGCGAAACAGGTTTTGAAGATCGAGGCCGATTCTATAAGACGGCTCTCCAGCCGCATAAACAAGGATTTTGAGAGGGCGGTCAATCTGATCTTTGCCTGCAAGGGAATGGTCGTTGTAACAGGCATGGGTAAGGCTGGTATCATTGGCAACAAGATCTCCTCGACCCTTGCTTCTACCGGGACGCCGAGCCTGTGGCTTCATTCAGCAGAGGCGATCCATGGCGACCTGGGCAGGGTAAAAAAGCAGGACATCATAGTGGCAATTTCAAATAGCGGAGAGACAGAGGAGATCGTAAAATTGATCCCCAATATAAAAAAAATCGGGGCCAAATTGATCGCCGTAACAGGCAATACGCGTTCTACGCTTGCGAAAAACAGTGACGCCACCCTGAACGTCTCTATCAAAAAAGAGGCCTGCCCTCTGGGCCTGGCGCCTATGGCCAGCACCACAACAATGCTTGCAATGGGCGATGCCCTCTGCGCCGCGCTTATCGATAAGAGGGGATTCAAAAAAACAGATTTTGCGTTCCTGCATCCAGGGGGAAACCTCGGAAAACAGCTGCTGCTGACAGTAGAAGACATAATGCGAAAAGGCCCGGCAAACCCAATAGTGAAAGAGGGCACAAGGGTCAAGAGCGTGCTTTTAAAGATAACCTCTGCCAGGGCAGGCAGCGCCACGGTCGTGGATGCCAAAGGAATATTAAAAGGCATTTTTACAGACGGAGACCTGAGAAGGCATCTGGAAGATGGCGGGGGCCTTTCAAAGAAAAAGGTAAGCCAGGTAATGACGAAAAATCCAAAGGCGCTGAAGAAAGGCCGGCTTGCAGTTGAGGCGCTCAGGATTTTGCGCGAATATAAAATCGATGAGATCCCGATAGTGGATGAAAAAGGCCGCGCAATAGGCCTCGTGGACGTCCAGGATCTATTAAAGGCAGGACTTGTATGATAGAAGAGCGCGCGAAAAAAATAAAACTACTGATACTCGACGTGGACGGCGTTTTAACAGACGGCCGCATTGTCTATGACAATTTCGGCGACGAGCTGAAGTTTTTCAATGTAAATGACGGCCTCGGCGTATATCTCCTTCGCAAGGCCGGCATAAAGACAGTTATTATCACTGCGAAAAAGACCAGGGCAGTTTTAAAACGCGCCAAGGACATGCGCGTCGCGGCAGTGTATTCAAACCACTATAAACTTAAAGTCTATGAAAAGGTCCTTAAAAAATTCAAAGTAAAAAACGAAGAGGTCTGCTTTATGGGTGATGACCTCCTGGACCTGCCTCTAATAAAAAGGGCTGGATTTGCAGTGGCCCCTCCAAATGCCATGAAGTCAGCCAAGAATTCCGCGCACTACATCACCCAGAGACACGGCGGCAAAGGCGCGGTCCGCGAACTCACCGAGATAATCCTCAAATCCCAGGGCCTCTGGGAAAAGGCAATTTCCGCGTATACAAAATGAGGACATTTTTCGCTATTATATTGATCGTGGAGATCATCGCATTTTTCTGCTCTGATGCGCTTGCATTCGATGACGAGGACTGGCAGTACTGGGGCACGGTGAACGCGTCCTGTAAGATCTCTGAGGGATGGAAGCTGGACCTCGAAGAGGAGGCGCGCTGGGGAGATGATATGCATAACCCCTATTATAATCACACTGATGCAGGATTTGCGTATTCAGGACTGGCAGACTGGTTTGATCTTAGTCTGAATTATAGGCATATAAAGGAAGAAAAGTCCAATGACTGGAAGACAGAATACAGGCCTCATGTAAATGGAACTATAAAATGGAAGCTTTGGGATTTTTCATTTAGCGATCGCTCAAGATTTGAGTTTAGAGAAAGACAGGATTCAGACGAAGTCTGGCAGTACAGAAATAAACTCTCGCTAAAACCTCCCCTCAGCCTCACGAAATACAAGATCCAGCCCTATATCGCAGACGAGACCTTTTTTGACTCTGACTCAAAAGAGCTCAACAGAAATCGTCTCTACTCCGGCATTTCCTTCAACATCTTCAAGCAACTAAAAGGCGACATCTACTATCTCTGGCAGCGCTCCAAATCCTCATCCAGCGGCAAATGGACCGACATAAACGCCGTCGGCACAAAACTCAAGATTTCATTTTAAATTTAAAATCAAGTTCATAACCTCTTGTCTTGTAAGGAGAAGCATATTAATAAATTCTTGTTGTACGCTGCCAATAAAAGTTGACTACTTCATAATTTCATATATACTATATTTATGAAATATAGTGGGTAAATATTATAAGGGAAAATATGGAAAATCAGAAAAAAGAGATGCAAGAGTTAAAGCAGGCACTTTTAAAGGCAAATCAGGATATAGAGAAGCTCTTAAAGGTAAAGTCTGACTTTGTGTCCATAATCTCGCACGAACTCCGCACGCCTCTCACTTCAATAAAAGAAAGCGTCTCCCTTGTTTTGGATGAAATTGTCGGGCCTCTGAATGAAGAGCAGAAGAAGTTTTTGGGTATAACAAAGAACAACATAGACAGGCTGGTAAAGGCCATAACTGATATACTGGATTTCTCGAAACTGGAATCCGGCAGGATTACAATGCACAAGAGAAAATTGAATATAAACGACGTAATAAAAGATGTGTATAATGAGACGAAAAAGGCGGCAGAAGAAAAAAATCTTAGATTTGACCTGGAGCTTTCAGATGGCATGGAACCTGTATGGCTTGACCCTGATAGAATCGCTCAGGCATTAAAGAACCTCATATCCAATGCAATAAAATTCAACAAGGAGAACGGCGAGATAAAGATCCATAGCCGCAAAGTAGAGATGGATGGCAAAGAGGCTGTTAGGGTCAGCGTAGAGGATAAAGGGATTGGTATTTCAAAAGAGGAGCTCAATAATCTTTTTAAAGATTTCAACCCGTTGGACAGCAGTATGACGCGCAGACATAGAGGCATAGGGCTGGGTCTTGCCGTATGCAAAGGCATTATAGACCTCCACGGAGGGGATGTGTGGGTTGAATCAGAGAAGGGCGCAGGAAGCAGAGTTATCTTTACATTGCCTATTTATAGAATGGATAACGAGTTTAATTTCCTGCTGGATGAGGCAATGGCGAGGGCGATATATAATAACATGGAGCTTGCCTTGATTATCTTTGGAGTCAAGAGAGTCAAAGATGCCACAGAGAAGGTTTTGGCAGCTATTGAGAAAGAGATCAAGTCTGCAGTAAGAGGGCCTGAAGACAAGGTTACAAGATTTGAGAGCGGCAATTTGATTGCTGTAATAGCAGGGACAGATAAGGCAGGCGCATTAAAGATATTGAGAAGGGTAAAAGAGACCGTAAAGACCCCTTTAGATTTCGGGATGGTGGTTTATCCTGATGAGGCAAGGGATAAAGAGGACCTGGTAAAGAAGGCCAAGAAAGAGATGAAGATAAAAAATAGTTCCATATAAGTGGAGGTGAAGGGTGGATAAAAAAAGAGTTTTGGTGGTCGACGATGATCAGGATTTACTAAAGATGATGAAGATGAGGCTGGAGGCAGAGGGCTATGAGTTTATGAGCGCGTCTGATGGCCTGGAAATGCTTAATTTTTTAAAGAAGAAAAAGCCGGATGTAATACTTTTGGATATAATGCTTCCGGGGATGGATGGATATAGTTCCCTGAGGGAGATGAGGAAAGACGATGAGTTTAAGGATATCCCCGTGATCATACTTTCTGCAAAAGAGAAGAAAAAGGTCGGCGATCTCTTTAAGCTGGAAGGGGTATCGTTTTTTGTGGAGAAGCCGTTTGAGACGCAGGATCTATTGCAAAAGATAAGGAGTGTGCTGTGATGGACAAGAAAAGGATACTTATAGTCGATGATGAGGATGATTTGAGGAGCATGCTTAAATTTCGCCTGGAGGCATTGGATTATGATGTACTTGATGCAGTGGACGGCCAGGAGGGATTGGATAAGGCCAGGTCCAGCAGACCGGACCTGATAATCCTGGACCTCATGCTTCCCAAGCTCGATGGGTTCAAGGTATGCAGGATGCTGAAATTCGACGAGAAACATAAACACATACCTATCATCATGTTTACTGCCCGGGCACAGGAGAAGGATAAACAGATCGGCAAAGAGATGGGCGCTGATGCGTATATAACTAAGCCATTTGAACCGGATGTATTGCTTGGGAAGATGAAGGAATTGTTAAAATAGCGTATAGCGGATAGCGTTTAGCGTATAGTTGGCGAGTAAAACTTCCTATACGCTAAACGCTGTACGCTAAAACATGGGGGATGATATGGACACACAGAAAAAGATTCTTGTGATAGACGACGAAGAGGATATGCAGAAACTTTTGAAGATGCGGCTGGAGCAGGAGAATTTTACTGTAGTGGTCGCAGGGGACGGAGACATGGGCGTCAAGACCGCGGAGCAGGAAATACCTGACCTGATCCTTCTGGATATCATGATGCCCAAGATGGACGGTTTCACATGTTTAAAAGAGATAAGAAAGCTCCCCAATACAAAAAATCTCCCCATCCTCATTTTGAGCGGAAAGGAAGAAGAGAAGGTAAGGGATCTGTTCGCGTTTCAGAAGATCTCAGGATACATCGAGAAGCCGTTCGAACTGGATGACCTGGTGGCGAAGATCAAGGAGATACTAAAACAGCTATAAGCTTTAAGTTGTAAGCTGTAAGATTTAACAGAAAAACGGCATGTTTTTTAAGTTTTTTGCTTATAGCTTAAGGCTTACAGCTTATAGCTGAAATTGGATTTAGTACTATGGCTACGAAAATATTATTAGTAGATGATGAGAAGGATATAGTAGAGGTTACAAAGGCAAGGTTGATCTCTAAAGGGTTTGATGTAGTGTGCGCATACGACGGATTAAACGCGCTTGACAAGGTAAAAGAGTCAAGGCCCGATCTCATACTTATGGATTTATTTATGCCTGTTATGCACGGTTATGAAATATGTAAGAAATTGAAACAGGATCCTGAGGCCAAGGCAATACCTGTGATATTATTTTCTGCCGGGCTCTGTAAGGGTCCGTGCCCTAAAGAGGCAAAGGACGCGGGTGCATCGGATTTCGTGCCAAAGCCATTCGACGCAGAAGAACTCGTCGACAAGATAAAGTTTTATACAAAAAAGTAATTATGGATACAAGACTATTAAATGACACAATAAGGGATATACACGCGCAGATCGAGCTCGATGACTGCCTGAATACCTCGATGGAAAAGGTCACGGATTTGTTGGGCGTTGAGAGAGGTTCGTTGATGCTATTGGATAAGGAGAATCAGGAACTCTCTATCAGGGTGGCCAGGGGCCTGAGTGAGGAGGTCGTTAAAAACGCAAAGACCAGGGTCGGCGAGGGCGTTTCCGGATGGGTGGTAAAGAATAAAGAGCCGCTCCTTATAAAGGATATCGGGAAGGATAAAAGATTTTCTAAAAGGGGCGGGAAATATCACAATGATTCTTTATTGAGCGTGCCGCTTATGGCAAGAAACGAGGTCTTTGGTGTAATCAATGTAAATAATAAGAGCACGCGGGAGGTCTTTAAGAAGAAGGACTTGGAGGCGTTGAATGAAATAGCGCCTCATATCTCTAATGTGATTGATAAGGCAATGAAATATGATGAGGCCAAAAGGCTGAGCCAGATGAAGCTGGATTTTGTATCTACAATATCGCATGAGCTGCGTTCGCCTCTGACGTCTGTGAAAGAGGCAATAAATCTCTTGCTTGATAAAACAGCCGGTAATGTAAACCCGGATCAGGAGAAATTCCTTAATATTTCTAAAAATAATGTGGACAGGGTATTGCATCTTATAAATGAACTCCTGGACATATCCAAGCTGGAGGCAGGCAGGGTGGATATGAAGAGGGATTTACAGGATATCTGCGGTGTGGTAAGGCAGGTCTTTGAGACATTAAAGATAGACGCCGGCAGGAAGAATATAAAGCTTAACCTAAGGATGCCTGATGCGAAACTCAATATGTGGTTCGATGCCGACCAGATAACCAGAGTGCTTGTAAACCTTGTAGGAAATGCCGTAAAGTTCACTCAGGATAATGGCATGATTAATATCATGCTTGAAGACCTTGGTAAATTTGTGCAGTTCAGTGTAATAGACAATGGCTCGGGTATAGCTGGAGAGGATCTGGGCAAGGTCTTTGATAAATTCTATACAGTGGTTAAAAGAAAGCAATCCGGGGTAAAGGGCACTGGCTTGGGCCTGCCTATCGCAAAAGAGATAGTGGAACTACATAAAGGCAGGATCTGGGTGGATAGTCAGCCGGGCCGCGGGGCGAGATTTTCATTTACCCTGCCCAAAGACATCCGCACGGGATAGGTCGTCATTGCGAGGAAAGCTAGAGTCGGAAGCGTCCGAAGCCCGCTTCGCCCGCGAAGCGGGCTTCCTGAGTAGAAAAGTTAAGTCAACTCGCAATGACGTTTCTGAGTAAAGGGGAAGATATGGCAAAAAAGAGCGTTGAAGATATATTGTTAAAAAAATCTCTTATTACAGAGGAACAGCTTAAGAAGATAAGAGAGGACTCTAAGAAAAAAGGCATGCCTGTGGGCAAGCTCCTGGTGCGTTCAGGCGTGGTGAGTGAGGATGATTATGCCCAGGCAACCTCAGAGATCCTGGGAGTGCCGTATATAGACCTTGCAAATTATCTGGTCGATGCAGCCACTATAAAGTGTATTCCGGAAAATATAGCGCGTAAACACAAGGCAATCCCTGTTTTTAAGATAGGCAGCACAGTTACTGTGGCC
>JABMRA010000081.1 GCA_013202925.1 Candidatus Omnitrophota bacterium
TCACGTCATTGCGAGGAGAGTTTGAATAGAGAGCACTACGAAGCCCGCTTCGCCCGCGAAGCGAGGCGAGCAATCGCATGTGAGCTTACTTCGGAAGCTCGTTCTTGAGGTCACCTCGCAATGACGAGTAGAAGGGTGCGGAGATGCTGTACTATTTACTTTATCCATTAAGGGAATACTTTTTTGTTTTCAATGTCTTCAGGTACATAACGTTCAGGGCTGCCTTTGCCAGCGTCACTGCGTTTTTGATCACAGTTGTCTTTGCGCCGCCCATAATCAGAAAATTACAGGCGCTTAAGGTGGGAGAGACGGTCAGGCGCGAACATGTCCCCGGCCTCTATGATTTGCACAAGGAAAAGCAGGGCACGCCCACCATGGGCGGGATATTGATCCTGCTGGGCATATTCGCTTCAACGATTCTGTGGGCCGATCTAAAGAACAGTTTCGTGCTCCTGGCGCTTATGGTGACTGGCTGGCTCGGCGGTATAGGATTCCTGGACGATTACAGAAAACTCGTCTCGCCCCCTGGCTCGTCAAAGAGAGGCCTGAGCAAGAGGACAAAACTTTTTTCGCAGATCCTGGCAGGGTCTATTGTGGCAACCTTTCTGTATCTGAACCCAGGGACTACGACCGTCCTGGAGATGCCGTTTTTAAAAGAAATGGCAGTGGATCTCGGGATCTTTTACATCCCTTTTGTAATACTCGTCATCACTGCCGCCTCAAACGCGGTCAATCTTACCGACGGCCTGGACGGCCTTGCAATAGGATGTGTTGTGTTGAGTGCGGTGGCTTACACCGGCATGAGTTATATTACTGGACATGCCGGGTTTGCAGAATATCTGGGCGTTTATCATCTTCCTGAGGCAGCTGAGCTTACTGTGTTTTGCGCTGCAATAGCCGGCGCGGGACTGGGATTTTTGTGGTACAATTCATTTCCTGCGTCAATATTCATGGGAGACACAGGAGCGCTGGCACTGGGAGGCGCCATAGGTACAGTAGCTGTTTTTGTAAAAAAAGAGATCATCCTGCTTTTGGTGGGCGGCATATTTGTCGTGGAGGCCCTTTCGGTCTTGCTGCAAATAATATCCTTCAGGTCAACGGGCAAGAGGATATTCAAGATCGCGCCTCTGCATCATCATTTTGAGATGTGCGGGTGGGCTGAGCCAAAGGTCACGGTGCGGTTCTGGATCATTGCGATAATACTTATGCTCCTGAGCTTCGCCACCCTAAAACTGCGCTAATCCGCCTTAGGCGGACTGAGGGGGACATGAGAAAGGTAGTTGTTGTCGGGCTTGGGAAAAGCGGAATCGAGGCTGCGAAACTCCTTGCAGGCAGGGGAGATAATGTCTTTATTACTGAGGTAAAGGGCGACGCTGGCGTACGCAGCGCTGCAGATGGCCTTGTTAAGGACAACGTGGTCCAAAAACAGGATATTGAACTCGGCAGCCACACTGAAAAGTTTGTTGTCTCAGCTGATTTAATGGTGGTAAGCCCAGGCGTAAGAGGCGATGCCTTGCCTATTCGGCTGGCTGAAGAGAGAGGCATACCTATAATAAGCGAGCTGGAGCTGGCGTATGGCGCCTGTCCTGCGCCTATTATTGCTGTAACCGGCACCAGCGGCAAGACTACGGTCACGACATTGATCGGCGAGATGCTCTCGAGGGCAGGCATGGATGTATGCGTGTGCGGCAATATCGGAAATCCATTGAGCGGCGAGATCAAGCAATTGAAAAAAGATTCGCGCGTGGTGCTGGAGGTCAGCTCTTTCCAGCTCGAAAGGATAAAGGGATTCAAGCCAAAGACCAGCATTATATTGAACATATCTGAGAATCACCTGGACAGACACAAGGACATGCAGGAGTACATTGATCTCAAATTGAGGATATTTTCCAACCAGGATAAAGGCAGCAGAGTTTTTTTAAACGGTAAGGACAATGTGCTCTGTTCGCTTGCGCCAAACACAAAAGGCCTGAAGGTGGAATTTTTCAATGAATACATGGGGTTTCGCAAAAAATACAACATTGAAAATGAAAATTTCCTCGCAGCCATGTCTTGCGCTTCACTGGAAGGCGTAGAGGGCGATCTAATGCTGGAGGTGATTTCGGGATTTAAAGGCATAGAGCACAGGTTAGAGTATGTTGCCACGATCAACGGCATTGACTTTATCAATGATTCAAAGGCCACCACTGTCTCGAGCGTGGAATGGGCGCTTAAGTCTCTGACTGCCAGGGTCATCCTGATCATGGGCGGCAGATATAAAGGAGGGGACTTTGGCAGGCTGAGGGACCTGGCAGAGCAAAAGGTAGCGTCTGTCATTACAATAGGAGAAGCAGGGCCGCGGATCAAAAAGGACCTCGCTGGTTTTAAGGATGTTGCTGAAGAAGAGGATTTAGGTTTGGCAGTGGACAGGGCATTTAAAATGGCTCGCGAGGGCGACAAGATCTTACTTTCGCCTGGCTGTTCGAGTTTTGATATGTTCAGAAACTACGAGGAACGCGGCAGGGCCTTTAAGCAGCTCTGCCTCAACCTCGCTCAAAAGCTGATATGAAAAAAGAGGTGCAGGGGATTTTGATAATAACAGCGATCCTGGCCTGCGTAGGCATTGTCATGGTCTATTCGTCGTCGAGCTGTTACGCGTATGAGAGATATAACGACAGCGCCTTTTACCTGAAAAGGCACCTCGTGCATTTCATAATTGCGTTGGCGGCGGCAAGTCTTGCCGTCAGGTTTGATTACAGAAAGATAAGGGGCCGCGCAAAGGCCTTGCTCGGGATCGCGGCGCTCAGTCTTTTGCTCGTGCTCGTGCCTGGCATAGGCCATGAGGCAGGAGGCGCAAAGAGATGGTTCAGGTTGGGCGGCCTGGGTTTTCAGCCGTCGGAATTTGCGGGACTCTTTTTAATCATTTATCTGGCAGATGTGCTGGAGAGAAAGCAGCTTCACGTCAGGGATTTTCTCCGCGGCTTTGTGCCGCCGCTGGTCGTATCGGGCGGCGTTATTTTATTTATACTGGCGCAGCCTGACCTGGGTACCGCGATCATGCTTTCGCTGGTATTCCTTATTATGATGTTTGCATCAGGCGCTAACATGATGCACCTCGCGCCTTTTGCGGGCCTGTCAGTGCCAGCGCTTTATTTTTTGATATTCAGGGTGCCGTACAGGTTGAGGCGTATCGTCGGCTATCTAGACCCGTGGAGCAAGTCGCAGGACGCCGGCTTTCAGATCGTGCAGTCGTTTCTCGCGCTTGGTTCAGGCGGCGTCTTTGGCCTGGGCCTCGGCGCCTCGCGGCAAAAACTCTTTTATCTACCGCAGGCGCACACGGATTTTATATTTTCTATAATAGGAGAGGAGATGGGGCTTGTGGGCACATTGGGCATAGTGCTTTTATTTGCCGCGCTTATCTGGCTGGGCATAAGGGTCTCCATGAACGCGCGCGATCTGTTCGGCAAATTTCTGGCGCTGGGCATCAGTGTCAGCATAGGACTAAAGGCAATCATAAACATCGCGGTCTCGACAGGCGCAATACCGACCAAGGGCCTGCCCTTGCCTTTTATCAGTTACGGCGGCACAGCGCTCATCTGCAACATCGTAGGCGTTGCGCTGTTATTGAACATCGCAAACAGAAATGCTTGACAAAACAGTCCTGGACTAAATTGGCAAGCATTCTGGGGCAGAGGCGCAGGGAAGCAGAGGAGCGGACAGGATCATGAAGGTGTTGATCGTTGCAGGAGGGACAGGCGGACATCTTTTTCCAGCCATTAGGCTGGCTGAGGCAGTCGCGTCGCAGCAGGCCGCAGGAGATATCCTGTTTGTAACATCCTGCCGCAAGCAGGATAGGGATATTTTGACAGACAAGGGCATGGCGTTCAGGACGGTTCCGGTGATCGCGCTTCAGTCCCGCAGCCCCCTGGCGATTTTAAATTTTACGATCCGGCTTTTGGCAGGCACGATAAAGTCCCTGTTCTTGCTTTTACGGTTCAGGCCGTCATGGGCAATAGGTTTTGGCGGATACGTGACCGGTCCAATACTGGCGTGGGCGTGTCTGTTGCGGATAAAGACGATCATCCATGAGCAAAACGTCTATCCCGGAAAGGCAAACAGGATCCTGGCCAGGTTCGTTGACAGGATTGCCGTAAGTTTTCCCGAGACGATCGGGTACCTGAAAGGGTTTGAGCAAAAGGTGATTGTTTCAGGAAACCCTTTGCGCCGCGGATTAAACAGGACCAACAGCAGGGCAGGGGACACCTTTACAATACTCGCTATGGGCGGCAGTCAGGGTGCCCACGCATTGAATAAGATCATACCAGAGGCAATGGGATCAATGGGGCAGGACAGGAAGAGGGCCCTGGAGATAATTCACATTGCAGGTCACAGGGAAAAAGACGAAGTAATAAAGGCCTATCAGGCAAAAGGCATAAAGCACAGCGTGATCTCATTCACGCAGGAAATAGACAAACTTTACAATGCGTGCGATTTTGTGATTGCGCGCTCCGGCGCCACGACCGTGTCGGAACTTTTATATCTGGCCAAACCGTCTATATTGATACCATATCCTCACGGCAACGCTCATCAGCGGCTCAATGCCAGGGTCCTGGAGCAGGCAGGCAGCGCTGTTTTGATTGAAGAAAATACCCTTACAGCCGGCGGCCTGCGGGACATTGTGCTGAAATTTATGGATAGAGGCGCGCTTGCAAAGATGTCCGAGGGGGCAAAGGCCATGGACACCAAAGACGCCTGTGCAATTTTACTAAAGGAGATCCAGAATGCTTGACATCCGCCAATGCGGATGTCAACCATTTTAAGGAGGGAGAAGAAGCGCATACATTTTATAGGAATAGGCGGGGCAGGCAAGAGCGGCCTTGCA
>JABMRA010000082.1 GCA_013202925.1 Candidatus Omnitrophota bacterium
GACATCCGCCTAGGCGGATGTCAAGCATTTTTTGTGATGCCATATCCTCTTTGAGGCAGGAAAGCCTATTCCCAGTAAAAGCGCCAGGTCAATTATCTCGCGATCATCCACGACCCTTTCTTCCAGGCACAACACTGCCTCTCTTTTTATTGGACTCAATAGTCGTCCGGTTATATATTCAAAATCGCGATGGCTCCTCCCTGTCCTTTGCGGCTCGAGGATCTCCTCTGGACAGGCCTTAAGCGTCTCAGGCACCTTCATCCTGTTGCCATAACTATCCTCCAGCGCCTTGCTGGCTTTATAAGCCACGTCCAGGCCTATTTCTCCCAAAAGCCGCAAAGGCCCCATCGGCATCCCAAATTCAAGCATTGCGCGGTCTATGTCTTCTGCCAAAACCCCTTCTTCCAGCATAAAAACAGCTTCATTAAGATATGGCAGGAGCATCCTGTTGACAAGAAAGCCCGGGCTGTCCTTTACTATCACAGGGATCCTTTTTAGTCGCTGTAAAAATGCGACTGCTGCCTGCAGGACATCTCTACTGGTAAACCTGGTAGGCACGACCTCCACGAGCTTCATCTTGTACGCGGGATTAAAAAAATGCATACCAATAAAACGCTCGGCGCGCGCAAGGGATTTCGATAACCCCTGCACAGAAAGACATGATGCGTTTGTGGCCAATATGCAGTCCTTGCGCAACCGCGGCTCTACCTCTGCAAAAAGCGCCTCCTTTAAAGAGGCGTCCTCTGTTATTGATTCCAATACAATATCCGCATGCGCCAGATCTGCCTTGCCAAAGGTAATGTTTCCAAATCTTACCCTTGCCTCGTTTTTGTATAATATGTCTTTTTTTACTGCCTCCCCGTAGATGGCCTTGATACGAGGCCTGGCCTTTTTCAATGTATGCCTATCCAGATCCGTCAGGCCAACGGGTAGATCGCCCTGCGAACTTACGAGGTACGCAATGCCCCTGCCCATTGTGCCGGCGCCGATTATTGCCGAACGTTTTATTGTCGGCCGCGGTGTTCCGGAGGCGCTTTCCGGCCACGGATAATTCCTGTATTTACTTACGAGCAAATATGACGCCAATGAATTTCTGGCCGGCTCCTGAAATATCTTTTCTGCCAGGACTTCTCTTTCTGCCTGGTTAAGTCCGGCGCGTTCCCCATTCCCTCGCGCAGACCGTTTTGCGCATATGCCGCGACGCCTGTAGACCTTTATAAGTTTTTTATAGAGGAACTTTTTTGACTCCGGGATAATGTCGTCGACCAGATTAAAAAGCAGCGCCTCTTTTCCGCTGAGAAGCCTTCCTGTAGCGATAAGATGCCCCGCTTCCTTTGCGCCTATCCTTTCTGCCAGTCTGTGAGGGCCGCCAAAACCAGGTGTTATCCCGAGCCTTTTCTCCGGAAGCCCCATCCTGACCTTTTTATTTTTGGTCGCCAGGATACAGTCGCAGGAAAGGGCAAGCTCTAAACCGCCGCCTACGCACGCGCCGGATACAACCGCAATGGTCGGCATCGTAAGCTGCTCGATCTTGTCAAAGAGATCCTGTCCCCTTTTGCATATCTGGATGGCCTCTGCTTTTGTACAGATCGCTGCCAGCTCCTTTATATCAGCTCCCGCGATAAAGATATCCTGTTTCCCGCTTATAAAAAACAAGGCCTTTATATGCCTGTCGTTCTCTATCACGGAGCCAATGATACGCTCGAGCGCGTCCAGGTTTTCTGCGGACAGCAGATTGACCTTTGAATCCGGATCATTGAATTCAATGATACCCATATCGTCTTTTCTGTAATAACTTACCATAATAAGGGACAAAAAAAGAAGCCGATAAAGATCGATCGCGTAGCGCGATCTGGCTTTGCCTTATATAAGGCACGTTTATAGCTTTATCGGCTTCTAAAAAAAGTATACCATACTTTCTTGCGGATTCAAGTAGTCGCTGCTGCCCAGGCAGCAATAACTACTTGACTATCTTATAGACTACGTCGTGCTCCCTGACCTTGGCCTTGACCATTAACCCTATCTCCTGCCCTGCTGATGCCGTTGTCAACGGCGCATGGTCCAGCTGTATGGAATTCACCTTTTCCTTAAAATCCGTTGTGTGGCCTTTTATAATGATCGTATCGCCTATAGAAAGGGAACCCTTTGTCATCTTTACCACTGCCGCATTGACCTTCGGAAAATAATGGGTCGCGACGCCTATCTCCTCCAGTGACGCGCCTGCAGGGACAGCGCTTCTTATGCCTGTTGTCGCCTTGGCCCTGGCTGGTTTTTTCTTCTTTTTCTTAATGACTCTTTTCTCTGTCTTTCTCGCGGGCCTTTTCTTTTTCTTGGCTGGCCGCTTTTTAACTGTCTTCTTCTTTTTCTTCTTCACCATCTCCCACCTCCTTTTCCTTATTTTTAGATATCTGTTTTTTGTATAAAAACTCCCTGAACATCTTGCTGTGTTTCGTCCAGTTGGAATAAGGGTCGCTGCATGTCTTTACAAACTGTCCGAAACCATTGATCTTGGCGTCCAGGTTATCTACGTGGTGCAGGACGATCGCCTCCAGACACATAGGCCTTTTAGGCGAACCCCATTCCTGTTCTCCATGATGACTGAGCATGATGTGCAGGAGCAGGCTTTTTAATTCGTCAGGAAACCCGGAGATGCCTGTGATCTCTTTCTCAACGAGGTTTGTCCCGAGCACAATATGCCCTATGAGCCTGCCCTTGTCTGTATAATAAAAACTCTTTTCATAGGAGAGCTCTTCTATCTTGCCTATGTCGTGCAATGCTGTCCCGCATATCAACAGATCGATATCTATGTCAGGGTATCTCGAGGCGACTATCCTTGCCAGCTGCATACAGGACAGGGTGTGCTCCAAAAGTCCGCCGAGATACGGATGATGAAAATCAGTTGCGGCCGGCGCCATTTTAAACCTGGCCGTGCAATCCGCGTTTGCAAATATATTTTTCAACAGCTGCTTGAGATGCGTATTTTTAACCTGTCCCAGCTCCGAGAGGAAGGACCTAAACATCTCGTCCCTGTCTTTTTCAACTGCGGGCACATAGACAGCCCTGTCTACCGCGGAATCCTTGACCTTTTGCAGGGCATCGAGTTTCACCTGCGGATATTTTCTGTAGATCTCCACCTTGCCTTTTATCTTGATGTATTCATCTACAGAGAACGAGTCAAACAGGTCCTTCGTAGCGTCCCATTTACGGGCGTTAACCGCGCCTGTCTTGTCAGCGAGCTTAACCGCGATATAAGGCGCGCCGCTTCTTGTCGTATCAAACGACTTCTCCCTTACGAGATACACGGATTCAACGCATTCGCCTTCCTTGAAATCCTTGATATACTTATGTGCCATAGAATAAATTATACCTTAAATCACTTGGTATTTGAATAAAAACCCTTTATATTTTTCAAGACCTGCTCGGGGGTGTCCGCTATCTGAAACAGGGCAAGGTCTTTTTTTACTACACGGTCATTCTCCAGCATGGCCTCCTTCATCCAGTCAACGAGCGACTGCCAGTATTCGGTCCCGACGAGTATAACCGGAAACTTTTCTATCCTCTTTGTCTGGATAAGGGTAATGGCCTCAAAGAATTCGTCCATTGTCCCGAACCCGCCCGGGAATATTACAAATGCCTTGGCATACTTCACAAACATGACCTTTCGGCAAAAGAAATACCTGAAATCTATGAGCTTGGTTATGAACCTGTTCGGCTTTTGGATTATGGGCACCTGTATATTCAGGCCTATTGAGACCCTCCCGCCCTTTTTAGCGCCTTTATTCGCGGCCTCCATTATGCCCGCGCCAGCTCCTGTGATTATTGAATACCCGTTTTTGGATAAAAGCTCTGTTGTCTCTTCTGCCAGTTTGTAATATTTATCGCCTGGCCTGGTCCTTGAAGAGCCGAATACGGTTATTGCCGGGCCTATCTGGGACAACTCATCAAAACCATCCACAAACTCTGCCATGATCCTGAATATACGCCACGGGTCTTCTGTTGTAAAATCGTACGGCTTCACCTTCTGCATCATATGCCTCCATTATTTGAGCTCGTCAACCGGCCTATTCATATAATCTGTAAAATCCACTTCACCCGTAAGTTCCTGCTTGACCATGCGTATGCGGTCAGCTATGTGCGGGTGCGAACGATAGCTGGAGTACGGCTTTATCGGCTCGTCCCTGTGGACCTGCTGCAGTTTCTTAAGAAAACTCAGCATGGCCATGGGATCAAAACCCGCTTCTTTTAAATATTTAATCGCTATCCTGTCAGCAAGCGCCTCGTCTTCCCGTGAATACGCCATGACAAGCTGGCCAAATGCGCTGTCGATCCTTCCTGCATCCTGCATGCCTGCCCCTGTAACCACCATCAGTATCCTTAATATATTATATCCCATGCCTCCCTGAAGCCGTTTTATAGAATGCCTGGCTACAACATGGGCCATCTCGTGCGCTATAACAGAGGCAAGTTCATCGTCAGTATCGACCTTCTCCACAAGGCCTCTAAAAATAAATATATACCCGCCAGGCAGCGCAAATGCATTGACCTCGTCCATGTCCACCACGGCAAATGTATAATTCACTTCTTTCCTGTCAGAGACAGATGCTATCCTTTTGCCGATGTCTTCGACACGCGCCGTCATCAGCGGGTCAGGGTCCAATTTGATATCAGGGTTGCGCTCTATGCTCTCTGCTATCCTCCGGCCCATGTCGATCTCTTTATCCGTGCTTACAAACATGATATCCTGCTCGCCCGTGGCAGTGTTATATTCCTCTGTTACGCATCCGGACAGAACAAGGCCTATCGCAACCATATAGAGCATAAATAATCTTATCATACAGATTTAGTGTATTCCAAAAACACCTCATAGTCAAATAAAATACTTGATCATTCTGTGTTATTTGAAGAGTTGCGCAGCGCTTTGTGCTCCACAGCCCAGTGCCTTGAGAGGCATCGCTGCGACGAGCGGGCACGGTGCCAAAATGCTTTACACTTTTGTCATTGACTGAAATGTAAACTTTGCTGGAAGGGATTTGGGAATGGGCTATATTATTTCAACTGAAACGCGGATCAAGCCGTTCTCCAGGTCGCTCAGCCTCAAAAACGCTGCCTTTGTCAGGTCAATGATCCTGCCCTGCTGCACCAATCTTCGCGCAGGGCCTCTGTCATTTACCCTCACAAAGACGCATTTCCTGTTTTCAAGGTTTGTGACCTTTAAGACTGTATTAAACGGCAGGTCCCACATGGCGCACGTGAGCATGGAATCATCAAAACGCTCCATATTAGCGGTTGTCTCCAGTATGCCTGGGTCTGCTTCGGAATACCACGAGGCCGTACCTTTATATATACTAGAGGCGCCGGCAAGGTCTCTTGCGGGAAGGGATGTTGCCAGGATCACGATCATCAAAATGAGGATCAGGTTTTTCATTGAGACACCAAATAAAAAAACCTATTCCCCGCTCGGAAGAATAGGCTTTCTCGGTTTCGGTAATCCAGCCACCTTATCCGCCAAAAATCGCGGCGGATTTAGGTCTGTTGACTTTGCGCCCCACTCTTTCAAATGGTTTGCCTTTATCGTCCTACATATTCAGTTGTCTCTACTTAGATTATGCCACGGAAATGGGAAAATACAAGGCGCTCAAGCAGAATAAAATTAGTGTGCCTTTTTGAGCAGGTAGGGCTGGGATCGTTCGGCACTGAAACAATTTTGCCGTCCGCTACGGTTTACAGCTCGTTCTTGTGTCTAACTATAGTTTGTCACTTGAGCAGCACTCGCTGTAATCCCTTGCGGACATGTGCCAAAATTTTTCTAATGTGCCTTAGATCCCAGCCCTACCTGCTCAAAAAGAGAAAATTGATTACAGAAGCTCGGCAGCTAGACTGGCGAGATCGGAACGTTCGTTCCTGGTGAGTGTGATGTGTCCGAACATGCCCTGGCCTTTCATCTTCTCTGCAGCGTAACTCAGGCCATTGGACGAGGTGTCAAGGTAGGGACTGTCTATCTGATAAGGGTCTCCTGTTAAAACCATCTTAGTATGATTGCCCGCGCGGGTCACGACTGTCTTTATCTCGTGCGGCGTCAGGTTCTGCGCCTCGTCTATTATGATAAACTGGTTGGGTATGCTCCTCCCCCTCATATAGGTAAGCGCCTCCAACTGCAGAAGGTCAGAATCGATCAGATCTTCGATATGCTCCTTCCTCCTCCTTACAGCCAATATGTATTCAATGTTGTCGTAAATAGGCTTCATCCAGTTGACAAGCTTTTCTTCTTTTGTGCCGGGCAGATAACCGATATCCTTTCCCATTGGTATGATAGGCCGCGAAATAAGCATCCTTTTATACGCATGCTCGTCCAGCGTCTTCTTTAACCCTGCCGCCAATGCCAAAAGCGTCTTTCCGGTACCGGCCTTGCCGATAAGCGTCACCAGCTTCACATCATCATTCATTAATAGATCAAGGGCCATGGCCTGTTCCTTGTTGCGGGGCTTTATGCCCCATACGTCGTTTATATCAGGCCTGAGAGGCACAGCGCCCTTTCTCTTAAAGGAAAATCTGGCAAGGACAGTGTGTTTATCATTGGCTTTATCCTTTAATAATACATACTGGTTTGGGAACATATCGTCCTGTGTTATCGCGAGGAATTTTTTTGCGTAAAAATAATCCACATCCCGCTTGTCTACCATCACCTCTTTCCACCCGCTGTACAGCCTGCCTACGTCCACCTTCTGCTTTTCAAAATCAACTGCCTTTATGCCCAGGGCATCTGCCTTGACCCTTGCGTTGATATCCTTTGAGACAAAGATCACGCGGTTTCCTTTCTGCTGTAGATCATACGCCACCATAAGGATCTTATTGTCTCTTGCTTCCGGAGAAAGATCCAGAAGCCCCTTTATATCAGCATGCATCGCTATACGCAAGATCCCTCCGCCTTTCAGCGGCACGCCCTCGCCCAGCCTGCCGTGCGCCCTTAATTCATCCAGTGTCCTTATTGCGGCGCGCGCGTTCCTGCCCTTTTCATCGCTGTCCTTTTTGAATATATCGAGTTCCTCTATTACGTCAATGGGCAGGACGACCTCATTGTCCGTAAACACATTCAGCGCGTCTGAGTTATGAAGAAGCACGTTTGTATCCAACACGAATATCTTTCGCATGATGTTTATATTATACCTTATTTCTTCTCAGCCAGCAAGGGATGGGCGAACAAAAAAATCCCCTGGGGAATTGCTCCCCCAGGGGATTTAAACTGCTGCTGATGCGATATCTTATGTTAGAAGCCTACGTTTATAGAGCCGACGACTTCTGTTGCAGTATCATCGTTTGAGCCTTCAAACACATCTCCTGGCATAAACCATGCTGCTGTCAGGCCAAGATTCACATCTTCTGTGTAAGCATAATTCAACGCAATGTCCATCTCGCTACCAAGATCATCATCAGTTGACAATGACTTGCCGGAAAGACTTCCGACAGCAGTCTCGGCCTCGCTGAACTTTTCATCAAGTACAAACTGATAATAATCTATGCTTACTGTCAGATCTTCCAAAGGCTCAACAACTGCGCTGACATTGACAATGTGACAGTTACTATTAACACCGTCATTTATGCCGTCAAACAGATAATCAGCTATTAAACCATTTGTCTGGTCTTCATACAAAGGAACCCATGCTTCCTGGTCATCAGTCGCTGCAGCTGAAGCGCTAGCGCCTGACCTGTAGCTATAGGCTATGCCAAGAACAGGGTTCATATCTGCTTCCATTGTATAATCAAGCCCTGCATCAAGCGCCCATGCGCTCTGGTCTTTTATTGCAGTGTACTTGCCTGTCTGTACGGCTACTTCCAGGTTAGCATCCAATGCATCTGTAAGAGCCTTTGCGCCCCTTACGCCTAATGTCCATATCTCATTCGCATCAGCAGCTCCTGGATCACTGTTATCATTTGCATAAACCACATAACCTGCTACTGGTACATCACCTATTGTAGTTGATACGTCAATGCCATAAAGATCATTATCATCACTTACTGTACCTGAACCAACAGGAGCAGTAGGAGTAGTACCAACAGCTTCATCTATCTTTGCTGTAAAAATATCTATGGTGACATTATCAAGCTCTACTATGCCTCTTATGGCATCAAATGCATTACGAGCGCTGTAGTTGTTAGCAGTTATGGAATCTGTAAAGTTAGCGGTATTCTGGCTAACATTACCTATAACCATTGAATTGCCATATCTCAATTCCTGGCGGCCAATGATCAGTGTCAAAGGTGCATAAAAGAACTCTTTCATTGTTATGTTAGCAATGTCCAGATCCATATCTGAATCAGCAACGTCATCTACATCCCAATCTCTTTCATTGAGAATCCTAACACAGGTCGATACGTTGTCTGTAAGGTCTGCGTCGATCTGAATCCTGGCTATACTCTGATACCAGGCCTGCTGGTCATCATTATTAACAGTATCGGCATCAACAAGATCGAAATCATCCCTATAGATGCCCATTACCTCTATATCGCCGCTTACCTTTACGTTCTGCACTTCTGCTAGGGCCGGTGCCGCTACCATAGCAATCGCGGTAAGCACGATGCATATTCTCATTAATCGCTTCATTTGGTTTTCCTCCTTGGTTAAATTTACTTTATCAGATTTTTTAGGGTTTGCCTAAAAAGTTATACCACTTATATAATATATCGCCTTTTTTTGACTGCTCCTGGCTTTTAAGGTTCCCCCCTTTCTCTGCCTGATTAAAGCCGTCTACGGCGGTATATCCGAGCTTTCTCTATTTGAAAAGAAAGTATACCTTATATATATACTATTGTCAAGGGTAGATTTACTTCTCTGCCTTGACCTTCATAGGCCTTGATTTAGGCGAAATCGCTATGGTAACAGTGCTTTTCCTGCCCTTTCCCTCAACAGTCACTATGCAGCTTTCGCCCTCTCTCTCGTAATTCATGATCCTACGCTCATATTCTATGATGTTTATAGGGCTCCAGTTATACATGGGCATCTGCGCCTTGTAAAAGGCCACTACCTCGTCAACGCTCTTTCCCCCTACATACTTCAAGAGAGCGACCCTTGTTACGTCGTTCTGGAACGCGAAGGATTCCTTGTCAAGGGTCGTAAATCCGGCCGGGACAGGCACATCGTTAAATCGCAGCATAGACGAGACCTCGAGCGGCTCAACAACAGACACCTTACTGCCATAAGAGCGGCTTCCTGATGTCGCGGCGCATCCAGCCAATAAGACCAAAACCAGAAAACAAGAACCAACTACCAAAATCTTTTTTCTTTCCATATCCCCTCCGCTTCTCTTACCGCCATGTTCTTTTTTAAAATCTTACTACACTAACCTCTTTATGTCAAGTAACTCGCACGCTAATTTTTCAGAATTCTTAAAGACCTCTTTTGTCTCTTTCTCATCCAGGCCCGCGGCTGTCAGGATCTTTACCGCATCATCCTTTGTGATCAGATCATCGGGCTCATGAGAATCCGTATCAATGACCAATCCGGCGCCTGCGCGCCTCGCGATATCCGCGACATGTGCGTTTGTAATTGAGTGTATCTTTCTTGCTGTGATTTCCAGGCACACTCCTTTTTGGGCGGCGAGTTTTGCGTCCTCTAAAGATATCAGGCCGGGGTGCGCCAGTATATCCGCGCCGGCAAGTATCCCTGCCTTATTCGTTCCGGGGATCACGCATTCGGCTGTGGTCTCGCCATGGACCACGACCAACCGCGCGCCTTTTGACCTTGCCAGTTTCACAGCGCCTTCTATGCTTTCAAGCGGCATGTGCGTAACCTCAACGCCGGGTATTGCCTTTATCCGCCAGTGCTTATTTATGTCTTCGCATGCCTTTAAAATCCCGGAGACCGTAAATTCTATATTTGAGGCATCCACATGATCGGTTATACCTATGACCCTGTAGCCCTTTACCTCAGCCCTCCTGGCCAACTCGCTCGGCAGCAGCGCCCCATCACTAAATAATGTATGCGTATGCAGATCTATCATTTTTGATTCCTTATTTTTCAATGGCGTCCCTGGGCTGATTCGAACAGCCGACACCAGGTTTAGGAAACCTGTGCTCTATCCA
>JABMRA010000083.1 GCA_013202925.1 Candidatus Omnitrophota bacterium
GGCCAGATGTCAGAAATCAGATTTTTCTGCTTTCTGTCTTCTGTCTTCTGTTGTTGTATCTGGTTTAATTACAAGGGGTAGTGTAACACGGTTCGCATGACGATGTCAAACAAAATTTAAGCATTGCATGTATTATTTTGAATATTTACGTAACGCCCTGCACTGCCAGACCATGCATAGCTTAACCAAACATTGAAAGCATCCTAATTTTGTTCGAATTTGACATGGTCGAGACCTATGAGTTCCTCCAGGTCCGCGATCATCTCATTGGTAGGGCTTACGAAGAGGTCTTTGTCGACCAGTATGCGATACGCGCCGTTCTTCTTGGTCGAGACATTTAGGTAGACAGGGGTGCTGCCTCTGTGCCTTTTGAACGCTGTCTTCAATCTTTCCAGGACTTCATTATCCGTGCCGAGGGCAAAGATATTTATGGATATGGCCTGGGTAAAACGCGACCTTGCATCCTCGATCGGTACTATATCCTCGACTATTATCTTGGGCCTTTCTTCCTTCAGGTTCAACCTCCCGTCCACGAAAACAGGAAAATTCACCCTTATGAATTTCGAGACATTTTTATAGGCCGCGGGGAAGACCAGGATCTCGACAGTGCCCTCCAGGTCCTCCATCATCATAATGGCCATTTTTTCTTTGGTGCGCTTGGTGATGGTGTTCTTGACTTTATTTATTATTCCGCCGAATCTGATCTTTGCGCCATCCGCTAAATCCTTTAACTTGTCGCTCGTGGTCGTCGAATATTCGCTCAATATCTTTTCATATCTGGCAAGGGGATGCCCTGTTATGTAAAATCCGATCATCTCTTTTTCAAAATGTAAAAGCTGGCCCTCTGGCCATTCCTTTATATCAGGCGGGTCCTGTTCTACCCCGCGGTCACCAAAAAGCAGCATCTGGCCGAGCGCCCTTTCCTTCTGTATGGCATTGGCTGTATCAATGGCCCTGGCAAGTATTGCCATCATCTGTGAGCGCTTCAGGCCAAGGCTGTCAAACGCGCCGCATTTAATAAGACTCTCTATTACCTTTTTATTGACCAGCCGCGAATCCGTACGTTCGCAGAAATCACACAGCGATTTAAAAGGTCCTGCTTCCATGCGCGCCTTTATGATTGATTCTATGGCTCCCTGGCCGACATTCTTAACAGCTCCCAGGCCGAACCGTATGGCGAGCTTTCCTACCATTGTGAAATTCGCAAAACTTTCATTGATGTCAGGCGGCAATATCTTTATATTCATCCGCTCTGCCTCGTCTATATATTCGACGATCTTGTCTGTGTTGTCTTTTTCACTCGTAAGGAGCGCTGTTGTAAACTCAACCGGGAAGTTTGCCTTTAAAAAGGCAGTCCTGTAGGATATCATCGCGTATGCGGCAGAATGGCTTTTATTGAAACCATATCCCGCGAAATGTTCTATCAGGCTGAAGATCCTTTCCGCCACCCTTCTGCTGATTTTATTTTTTGCTGCCCCTTCTATGAATGCGCACTTCTGCTGATCCATTATCTCAGGCGTCTTTTTTCCGATCGCCCGGCGCAGGATATCTGCCTGGCTGAGCGAAAAACCTGCCAGGCTAGAGACGATCATCATGACCTGTTCCTGATACACTATGATACCGTACGTCTCCTTCAAAATAGATTTGAGGAGCGGGTGGTCATAGGTGACCTCTATCTCGCCGTGTTTTCTTTTCATGAAATCATCTAACATGCCGCTGCCGATCGGACCAGGCCTGTAGAGCGCCAAGAGGGCCACTATGTCCTCGAATTTCGTAGGCTTCAGCTTTTTCAACAAGTCCCTCATGCCTGAACTTTCCAACTGAAATATGCCCATTGTCTGGGCGCGGCTCAAAAGTTTGTAGGTCTTTGCGTCGTCCATCAAGACATTCTCTACGTCTAAGTCTATGTTGTTGACCCGGCTCACTATTTTTATGGCCTCCTGAATGACCGTCAATGTCCTAAGGCCCAAAAAGTCCATCTTTAAAAGGCCTATTTTCTCGAGCGACGTCATTGCGTATCCGGTTGAAACCTGGCCATCGCCGGTCTTAAAAAGCGGCACGTGATCCGCAAGAGGGTCTTCGCTTATGACAACGCCTGCGGCGTGTGTTGATGCGTGACGGGTAAGGCCTTCGAGGTGCCTCGAGGTATCGATGAGTTCTTTTATTTTCGGATCCTGTTTATAGATGCTTCTTAACTCCGGCTCCTGCTCAAGCGCCAGGTTCAATGTCATGTTTGGATCCACGGGCACAAGTTTCGCAATCTTGTCCACTTCGCCATACGGCACGTTCATGACGCGCCCTACGTCCCTGATGACCGCCTTTGCAGCCATTGTTCCAAACGTTATGATCTGCGCCACGTTTTCCTGGCCGTATTTCTGTATCACATAATCTATAACCTCGCCCCTGCGCTCGTAACAAAAATCTATATCAATATCAGGCATGGTAACGCGCTCTTCATTCAGGAATCTTTCAAAAAGCAGGTTATATTTCAATGGGTCTATGTCTGTTATGCCCAGACAATAACTCACGATGCTGCCTGCGGCAGAGCCCCTGCCAGGGCCGACCGCTATACCTTTGCTCTTTGCGTAACTTACAAAATCCCAGGCAATGAGAAAATAGCTCGTGTATCCGGCCTTGTTGATGACACCCTCTTCATGCTCAAGCCTCTGCCTGACCTCCGGGGTTATATCCTTGTATCTCTTCTTCAGGCCCTGCTCACAAAGGTCTTTTAAGTATTTTTCGCGCGTTAGGCCTTCCGGGACTGAATAGTGAGGCAGGAATGTCTTTGAAAAATCCAATTCCAGGTTACACCTCTCGGCTATCTTTATCGTATTGGAGATCGCCTCCGGCACGTCCTTAAAAAGTCCTTTCATCTCTTCGGCGGACTTTAAATAAAACTGATCTGTCTGCAATTTCATGCGGTTCGGGTCGTCGAGATTGGTCTGCGTCTGAATGCAGAGAAGCGCCTCGTGCGCCCTGGCGCTCTCTTTGGTAAGATAATGGACATCGTTTGTCGCCACAACCCCGACGCCTAATTTCTTGCCTAGTCTTATCAATACCTCGCTTACCTTTTTCTGTTCAGGGATCAGATTATCCTGCAATTCAAAATAAAAATTGTCCTTGCCCAGGATCTCACGGTATTGACCGGCCAGTTCGCAGATCTTGTCTTCTTTTTTATTTAGCGCGAGACTTGAGAATTCACTTTTAAGGCAGCTGGAAAGCGCTATCAGGCCCTTTGAATACCGCGCGAGGACCTCCTTATCGATCCTCGGTTTATAATAAAACCCTTCAAGGTACCCGACAGAGACCAGCTTCATGAGATTTCTGTATCCTGTCTCGTCCCTGGCTAAAAGTATAAGGTGGTTTGCTGTCTCGCCGCCGCTGTAGATGGTCTTATCCAGGCGGCTTTTGGGGGCTACATAGACCTCGCATCCTATTATGGGCTTTATGCCGTTCTGCATGCAGGCCTGGTAAAACTCGATTGCGCCGAACATGTTGCCGTGGTCGGTCATTGCAAGCGCCGGCATCTTCATCCGCCGCGCAAGATCAACCAGTTTTTTTATCAGGCATGCGCCGTCAAGGAGGCTGTATTGGGTGTGAACATGTAGGTGGACAAAATCGGAATGGAACATCTTCTCGTAATTATAAAAATCAATGTTTCAGAAGACAGAAGTCAGAAGTCAGAAATCAGATTTTTCTGCCCTCTGTCTTCTGTACTCTGTCTTCTGAAAAACTTCGCCTGTCTACTATTTCCCCATCCCTACTCTCTGTACTCTCTGCATCAATTTGCCTTCTGTCTTGATGGATGGGGCTATTATGATTTCTGTCAACTGCATCTCTTTTATATTCCTTGCGCCGAGATTGCCCATGGAGGTCATAAGCGCGCCTACCAGATTCTGAGACCCGTCGTCGAGCCTGGCAGGCCCGAAAAGTATTTCCTCGAGCGTGCCCGTAGTGCCTACCTGTATGCGCGTGCCTCTCGGCAGATTGGCATGAGGTGTTGCCATGCCCCAGTGATACCCTCTTCCGGGCGCCTCTTTCGCCCTGGCGAATGCCGAGCCCACCATTACCGCATCTGCGCCGCTTGCAAAGGCCTTGCAGATATCTCCGCCTGAGTCCATGCCTCCGTCTGTAATGATAGGTATGTACCTGCCTTCTTTTTTGTAATAAAAATCCCGGGCTGCTGCCACATCAGAGGTCGCTGTAACCTGCGGAACACCTATGCCAAGCACGCCCCTGGTAGTACATGCCGCGCCGGGGCCTATGCCTACCAGGATCCCGCTGGGCCCTGCATCCATCAATTCCAGGGCCACATTATACGTTACGCAATTGCCTAAAATAACAGGTATCTTCATTGATTTAATAAATTTTTTCAAATCAACGACCCTGTACTCTTTTGATGCATGCCTCACGCTAATGACTGTTGACTGGACCACGAATACATCCGCGCCTGCATCCTGCGCGATCTTCCCGAAGCGCTCTGCATTCTGCGGAATAGTGCTGACCGCAGCCGTGGCCTTTTTGCTCTTTATCTCCTTGATCCTTTTTGCAATAAGTTTTTCCTTTACCGGCTTTGTGTATAATGACTGTACGAGCTTTGTCGCCTCCTGCGGGCTCGCCTTTGCTATCTTTTTCAGTATCTCGTCCGGATTATCATAACGGGTCTGCACTCCGTCGAGGTTCAAAACCGCTATGCCGCCCAACCTGCTCATCTCGATTACAAATTTCACGTCCACCACACCGTCCATTGCAGCGGCAAGTATGGGCACCTTGTATTTTCTGTCGCCCAGATCCCATCTCGTATCTACCTCGTTGGGATTGATCGTGATAGAGCCCGGCACCAGGGCGATCTCGTCAAAGCCATAACACCTGCGCGCCTTTCTGCCTCTTCCAACCCACATACCCATAGTAGCTACCTCCGGTTTTATATGTTAATTTTATGTATAATACAGTAACCCTCAAATAAAGTCAAGATTTAGTTAGCCTAATGCCTTTCTGCTGAGCCCGGCATTCAAAAAGACGCCTGCGACTAACCCTGCCTCGGCAGAAGCAACACCTCCAGAAGAAATATCCTGAACAGGCCCTTTTTCCAGAACTCCCTGCCCTCCGGTCTCTGCATGATAACGTCCTTTACCTCGTGAAACAGGCCCAATGTCTTCTGCGAGTGCTCTCGGGAGATCTCATGCGTGGAGAACCGCGCCTCCAGAACACCTTCTGTCATAAGATCCATCGGCGCTGGCTTTGAAGACAAAAGCCCTTTTACGGACTCAAAGAATTCCCTGTGCGCCAGATAGTCAAACCTGGGCATCCCGTAGATCTTGAATCCCCTGCATAAGGCGTCATATATCTCTTTTATGAATTCCCTGGGATTTTTAATCGCCATCTCGCTCAGCCTCCTGCTTCTTACAAAGACCCACATTATAAAGGCCGACAAGGCCAGTATCAACAGCCAGAACAAAATCATCAGGACATGCCACGCCCGGCTCTTTTTCTTTATCGGCTCCAGGGGCTCTGTTATTTTTATCTCCACATCGTTGCTAAAATTGCCCAGGTAGATCGCTGATACACTTACAAAACCTTTCTCTTTTGCTGTAAGATTGCCGTCTCCGTCTATTGAAACCTTTGCGGTGCCCCTGACCTTCCAGTCAACGAGCCGCGTAGCCGGAATAGTAGACCCATCGCTCAGTTTCAATTCTGCCTCGAGCATGGCCTTGCTGTCCAGAGGCACCTCGTCGGTGTCTGACTTTATCTCAAGGGATTCTATTTCAAATACATCTATATCCTTATTAAACCCCTTTGCGGAAAACCGCTCAACAGTCTCTTCCTTTGGCTCCTGCTCTTTTTGCGCCTCGTCCTCCTTCTTGCCTACCCCAGATGTCTCCCTCTTTTTCATTTCGTCATCGACGATCTGTTCTTTTCTTGCCTTTATATTCTCCTTTATTGTCTTAGGCGCATCCTTTATCAACTTTAACAATGGGATCTGTTCGGAAAGGCTCAGAAGCGTGGACGGTATCCATTTCAAAGACAGATTTTCAAATCTTGGGACAAGCGGATACATAAAAGACGCGACGATCAGGACCAGGGAAAACATTACTGCGCCTACCTTTATCTGCTGCCATAGACTCATTATGGCTTCCTGATCTCCTATTATCAACGACCCTTTTCTTTTCTTCGCGCACACCAGGTCCAGGCGCATTGTAAAAATAAAAATAAATAAGAACAGCGAAAGCAGCGTTATGTAGAACATTTCCTGCTCGAGCGCAAGGGCACATGATGAGATAAGAAGGCACGCTGATATAAACTGCACTATAGCGTAACTCTTTCCTGTCCTCAGGCCAAAGCTCTGAAAAAGTGTAAGCCACGCAAGGGCTATAGAAAAGATCCTGATTAGATTTTCGAACGTTATGGCTGTGTTGTATAACCTGCCAAGTATGATCACTACTGCCGCAAGAGACAGGGCGCCTATAAAGGTATCTATGTGCTGTGGCCTCGAGCCCTTCATCTGCCAGCTCACGACAAAACCCGCAACCGTGCCGAGTATCAATATCGCGGCAATAAACGGATTCAGGATAGCCTGGATACTTAAAAGCCCTATGATCGCAAGGGCCATATTTGCAAAATGAAAATATAATGTGTCTCTATCCATTATAAATTCTCGCTCTCATCTCTACACGCTTTCGAACTTCTTCTCCAGGTCGTCGCCTTTTGAGACCTTGTACACGTATGCCTCAAGGCTCGCGAGCGCCTCATCAAACTTTTTCGCGGCCTCTACGTCAAGATGTTCTGCCTCATCAGCCTGGCCAAACGTGGAAAGGGCCAATACAACCAGTATAAGCTTCACGCCCTTGACCTTAAACTGGACCAGGCTCGTCAAGCTATCCATATCATTATCAAGCATCACCACTATCAAGGTGGAGCGGTGGGGCGTTACAAAACTTGTTTCTTCAAGGGCCTGGCTAAGAGTAAAATTACCGTCTGCCTGCACCCGCGCCAGATAGTCCAGGATCTTATACATATGAGATTCGCCTTTTCCAAGAGGTATGAGCACGTCCTGCTTTCCATGTCCTACCATCTGGACAAAGGCGCCTTCATTCAAAAGATACCGCGCGATAGAGCCTGCCAGCTTCACTGAATATTCCAGGGTCGTCTCCTTGCCGGTGCCGATATCGTGTCCCTTTTTTAAATCCATGATGATCGTGACTTCCTGCACTGCGTTGCGCTCAAACTGTTTTACAATCAGTTTGTTGTGCTTGGCTGTAGAAGGCCAATGTATACGGCTTATCGCATCGCCCTGCTGATATTCCCTTACCCCGAAAAATTCATGGCTGTCTCCGCTTATCTTCGCAGTCTCCACACCCATCCAGGAAACAGAACCGCTTGCAAGAGGCGGAAACGAAAATACCCTGAACAGACTAGGATAAACCAGGACCTCTGAAAAGACATTAAGGGATTTTCTCATTTTAAAAAATCCAAGCGCGTCCTGCGAAATAATGGATACAGGGCCCAACCTCCAGAGCCCTCTCTTGTAGCAATCGATTACGTAGCTGATCTTCTTATTTTCCCTTGGATTTATATTTAATATAAATAAAGAATTCTCCTCTTTACCTGGCGCTGCGCCGGGAAATCTATCGATGAGTTCAAAGAAACTGACCCCCATGTTGCGTTTATTCCGGATGCCCATTTTGACATTGAGCATATCCTCTTCATATGCCGTATCATGCATATCTCTGGTTATTGAAATATCAGGTATACTGAGCTGGAGGTGCGCAAAGGAAAGTACGAACATAACGAATACTATCACAAAGAATATGTAGACCATTGTTATGTCGGTATTCCACGCAATGGCGAGAAGTACGATTACTGTTATGAGGAGAAATGTGCTTTTGGCGGTTAACATGTGTCGTGATTCGTGATTCGTCCGAAATTATGCCGGCACCGGGATCTTCTTTAATACATGGCTCACGATATCTTTTGAAGTGAGGCCGCGTACTACAGAGCGCGGCTGCAACGCAAGGCGGTGTCTCAAAACAGCAGGTGCCAGCCTTTTCACATCATCAGGTATCACATAATCCCTTTTATCAAGAAAGGCCAGTGCCCTGGAGGTACGCATAAGCGCCAGAGAAGCGCGAGGACTTGCGCCGAGTTTTATATCGCCCGGGAGATTTCTTGTCGCGGATACTATATTTACGATGTAGTCAGCGATCTGCGGCTCTATGTGGATCGAGGTCACGGCCTTCTGCACATCGATGATATCCTGTATGGTCACTGCGCTCTGCAGGGTCTCTAGAGGCGATTCCTTCATGTTCCTCGTAAGGACCTTTACCTCTTCCTGATTCGAAGGATAGCCCACTCCAAGCTGCATCAGGAACCTGTCGAGCTGGGATTCCGGAAGCGGATAGGTACCGTGGAATTCTATGGGATTCTGCGTGGCTATGACGAAAAACGGCGTCGGAAGCTGCTTCAATACTCCGTCGACTGTTATCTTGAATTCCTGCATGGCCTCCAGGAGCGCTGACTGGGTCCTGGGCGTGGTGCGGTTTACCTCGTCAGCAAGCAGTATGTTTGCGAATATAGGGCCTTTTCTAAATTCGAATTCCCCTGTCTTTTGATTATAGATCGAGACACCCGTGACATCCGAGGGCAGGAGGTCCGGCGTAAACTGGATCCTTTTGAAATCGGCCTGGATGGATTTTGCCAGGGACCGCGCAAGCATTGTCTTGCCAAGGCCCGGGACGTCTTCTAAAAGCACATGCCCGTTACTTATAAGCCCGACAACCACAAGCTCGATCACCTCGCGCTTGCCTACGATCACCTTTGAAATATTTTCTATTAATTTTTGCGGGATTGCATGAAGGTCCGACATCCTGTTCCTCCTTTTCTTTTTTACTAACTATAGCACAGCCCGCAACCATTGTCAAAATACTTTACATCCGACTGCATTGCAAAAAGTATCAAGTATTTAAGTGATCCGCCTTCGCCACAGAAGAAACTTCAAAGAAGATATGCTTCGGCGGATTAAATTCGTCCAGCAACTTATGCTCACTCGCTAAGTTCGTTCCATAAGTTGCGGACTCATTTAATAAAAAACCCGCGGGCGATTTGCGTCACCCGCGGGTCTTACATCTATTTCTGTCTTCTGACTTCTGTCTTCTGTTCTCTTCTAATACATCCCTCCCATTCCTCCCGGCATTCCGCCGCCTGGAGGCATTGCAGGGCCTGCCTTTGATTCCTCAGGTATGTCTGTAATCAGGCACTCTGTCATCAATAAAAGTCCTGCCACGCTGGCTGCATTTTCCAGCGCTGTCCTGGCTACCTTTGTAGGATCTATGATACCTGCTGATATCATGTCCACATACTGCTCGTTATCGGCATTGAACCCTATGCCCTGCTTCTCTTCCTTTACCTTATGAACAACTACTGAATCCTCAAACCCGGCATTCCTTACGATCTGCCTGATGGGTTCCTCAAGGGCGCGCTTTACTATACTTACCCCGACCTTTTCATCACCTTTGAGTTTCAGATCATCCAGTTTTGATATGCTTCGCAAGAAAGCGACTCCGCCGCCCGGCACAATGCCTTCCTCAACCGCAGCGCGTGTCGCATGAAGCGCGTCTTCCACCCTGGCCTTTTTCTCTTTCATCTCTGTCTCTGTTGCCGCGCCTACGTTTATCACTGCCACGCCGCCTGCCAGCTTCGCCAGTCTCTCCTGCAGCTTTTCCTTATCATAATCCGAATCCGTGTCTTCGACCTGTCTCTTTATCTGGGCGATCCTCCCATTGATGTCACTCGTCTTTCCTGCGCCTTCCACTATAGTGGTCTCTTCCTTGCCGACCGTGATCCTTTTTGCTTTTCCTAGATCATCAAGTGTGATGTTTTCCAATTTTATACCGAGCTCTTCTGTAATGGCCTTTCCTCCGGTCAGGACCGCGATATCCTCCAGCATTGCCTTGCGCCTGTCTCCGTAACCAGGTGCCTTTACAGCACAGCAGTTAAACGTGCCCCTTAATTTATTTACTACCAGTGTCGCGAGCGCCTCTCCTTCCACGTCCTCTGCTATTATCACAAGCGGCTTGCCTGAGCGCGCTATCTTCTCTAATAAAGGCAGCATATCCTTCATCGCGGAGACCTTTTTCTCATATATAAGGATGTAAGGATTTTCAATAACCGCTTCCATCCTTTCAGCATCTGTTACAAGATAAGGAGAAAGGTATCCCTGGTCAAACTGCATACCTTCTACTACGTCCAGGGTCGTTGCCATTGACTTTGCCTCTTCAACAGTGATGACCCCGTCCTTACCGACCTTCTCCATTGCCTCAGCTATAAGATCGCCTATTGCAGAGTCATTATTGGCTGCGATCGACGCGACCTGCGCGATCTCCTTTTTGTCTTTGATCGGCTTTGACATCTTCTTCAGATTCCCGACTATCTCTATCACTGCCTTCTCGATGCCGCGCTTTAAGGCAGATGGATTCGCGCCGGCTGTCACGTTCTTCAGGCCCTCTTTATAAATCGCCTGGGCAAGCACGGTAGCAGTGGTCGTTCCGTCTCCCGCCACATCACTTGTCTTCTCTGCCACCTCTTTTACGAGCTGGGCGCCCATGTTTTCGTACGGATCTCTTAGTTCCACTTCTTTCGCAACAGTAACGCCGTCTTTCGTTATCGTGGGTGAGCCAAACTTTTTGTCCAGCACCACGTTTCTGCCTTTAGGACCAAGGGTGACCTTTACTGCCTCGGCCAGCTGATCAATGCCTCGCGCAATAGCTGCCCTTGCGTCCTCTCTAAAACTCAACTGTTTTGCCATTTCTATTTCCTCCTTTTTAAATGAATTTTATCCGCCCAAGGCGGATAAGTTCGATCATATGATCCGCCACGGCGGATCAAGACCTCACTTATTTTAAAATAGCCAGTATGTCCTCTTCCTTTAATATAAGGTATTCCTCGGTCTTATAGATTATCTCATTACCAGCGTATTTTCCAAAAAGGACCTTATCCCCTTTTTTCACTTCCAATGCCTCTACCTTGCCGCTTTCCAATGTCCTGCCTTTACCAACAGCTACTACTTCGCCTTTCTGCGGCTTCTCTTTCGCAGTATCAGGCAGCACTATACCGCCTTTTGACTTTTCCTCTGCCTCAAGACGCTTCACAAGCACCCTGTCTCCCAATGGTTGAATCGCCATCCCTACACCTCCTTTTAAACTGTTTGGATTAGATTCGTTATCAGCACTCTCTTTAGAGGAGTGCTATTTAAGAAACCCTATCATATCTCAACCAGCAGTAGCTTGTCAAGTATTTTTTACCTATTCAGTTCAAACGAGATTATTACATTAAAGGTGATCTGGTACTGGCCCATGCCTTTTGGAAAAGGTGGGAATGGGCTTGAATCCCTTATGCTGTCTATGGCTATCTTGCGGAGCGTTGGATTATCAGTAGACTTTCTATCGACCACTCCTGCCTGCAGCAATTCTCCGCTTGAGGCAACCACAAAGGACAGGAATACCTCCCCCTCGCCCAGGCCTCTCCTTCTGGGGTAATTCCTGTCTGCCTGCTGACGTATCCTTTCCCTGACTGTCCGGTAGTAACTTATGTACGTTGCCTTTTTTGCCTCATCCGCTTCTTCCCTGATAACTGTCTCGAATTTTTTCTCTTCTGCCTTCTTGCCCGGGACAATACGCCTTGCCTCTGCCCTGGGCTTTGCTGGCTTGGCCGGTTTAATGATGTCCTCTTTTTTTATCTCGGGAAGTTTCTGGGCTATCGGCTCTGCCTTTTTCCTGGCCATTGTCTTTTTCTCCGGCATCTCCTTTATCTTATAATATGTGATCTTCAGGCTTTCTATGGATCTCTTGCTGGGCAAAAACGGCATGACCGGCATGCCCAAAAAAAACACAGAGTGCGCCAGGATAGAAACCAAAAGTGCTAGTTGAAGGGTCTTATTATCAGCCATTTGTCTTTATAATACCAACTGCGCCTCGATTTGTCAAACCCTCCGCAGGGTTTACACTTAAGTCAATGACTTAAGTGTAAACCCTGGCAGCATTGCTAGAATCTGTAACTTGCACCTATCTCAAAATTGCGCTCCGGTGATGGGTAAAAATTCTTTGCCGTGCCCGTTCCATTGGTCACGCCATATTCAGAATACTGCTCATTGAAAATATTATTTGCAGAAAAAAACAATTCAATATTCTTTACGCTATACAGTACCTTGCCGTCCACGGTTATGTAGTCATCCATCTTGGCCACCTGGTTCTTCTGGTCGCTGATCATGTATCTCCTTCCCGTGTAGTTGGCGAACAATGATAAATAATAATTCTTTAGCGGCCCCACCTTCAATCCAGCGCTTAATTTATCACGAGGCACTGCCGGTATGTCATTGTTTTTATAATCGCCATCCCTGAATCTTGCCTGTTCAAAGGTGTAATTAGCGAAAGTTTTTAATTGCTCGCATAACTTTAAATCCATGCCGAGCTCTATGCCCGCATGGCGGGTCCGGTCGTAATTCTGATTAAAAAATGTTGAGGGGTCATAGTAAATCTCGTTTTTTATATTCAAGATATAACCGGAGGCTGTTAACTGAGACGAATCAGAAAGATTATGTCTTATCCCGAGCTCGTACTGCTCGCCCTCTTGATGTTTCAGATCTTCATTCAGGCCCATGTTGGGTCCGGAATTGATATACCACTCATCGGTGGCCGGGAAACGGAAGCTCTGCTTGTAATCGCAAAAAATACTGGTGTCCTTGTCATATAGATAAACAAAGGACGCCTGGATTACGGAGTCGGACGGGTCTCTTTTGGTATATTTTATAGCCGCGGAACTCTGATCAAAGACATATTTATTTTTTTCGTACCTGTATCCGCCGGAGATTATAAATCTATCACTTAGCTTGTCCTCGCAATACATGTAGGCACCGATCGACTTCTTGGATATATTGATCTCGTCCACGCTCCACCCTCTTCCGGCCAATTCATTATCAACGTCTGAACAATCAATCCCTGCTATGAGCTTTATTTCGTTATCAGCCAGATTAGTATCCTTTTCGTACTTACTGCTAAAGGTAATGGTGTGGATATTATTCTGCGTGATGCTATTGACCCCCCACGCTATTGAACTGGTGTACGACTTGCGGCGCCTGAATGAAAAATCATTGACAATATTTCCGATTTCCACGTCATTGATAATGGGCTCGGCATCTAGGCGTAATCGCGCGTATCTATCCTTTGTCAAGGCGCGGTCCTCCATGTACGTGCTCTGCCTCCGGCCAAGGGTCCTCATGTCGCCTTCGGAAAGCGCACCGGGCATTCCATACGAATCTTTGTGCGAACCTAGCTCCAGATCAATCCCCAGGCGTTCAAACAAAGGGTACGCAAAGTGGCCGTTGAAATCCCTTGTGCGCAGGGTGTTGTTTTCTCTGTACCCCTTTGCATCTTTGTATTTCGAATGCACATAGTAGGAGAACTTGTTTATTGAACCATTAAACTCATTGAATGCAGAGAACGTATTGTAGCTTCCATAAGCGGTGCCGAGTTTTCCTTTTAACTCTCCCTTTCCTTTCTTGGTAATAATATTCACCACGCCGCCAACAGCATTGTCTCCGTACAAAACAGTCCCGGCTCCCCTTAATACCTCGATCTTCTCTACGGCCTCTATCGGGATCTGACACCAATCCGTACCTGAGATATCGATCTGATTCACCTTTCTGCCATTAACTAAAACAAGGACGTTGCTGACAGAGCTTTCTCCGAATCCCCGTATATCCACATTTGCGGTCTTGCGGCTTCCTGTATAGCCACTGACAGAAACACCGACCTCTGCCTTTAAGATATCTGCTACATTGCTCGCAGTAGACCTTTCGATATCCTTTGCGTCGATTATGGTGATGTTAGAGGCTGACTCATTTCTAGTCTGCTCTGACCTGATCGGCGTGACCACGATCCTCTCCAGCTCAACATTATCGCCCTCTTCCGCTGTGTATGCATCTAGCGGCGAAACCAAAATCATTGTCGCCAATGTCACAAAAATAAGTCTTTTCATCTTTTCCTCCTTGAGATCCTTCGGATGTTCCTATTCGTTGCATCCTCAGGATTTATTCGCTCATACAACTTACGCTCTTTGCAATCGCGTAAGCTGTGAGCTCATAAAAAAACCCCGACCTTTTGAGTCGGGGTTGCACCCTGTTTTCTTCACCCTCTATCGCCTTTTAAAGACATCGGCCTTTAAAAGACCTTATACTGTTGCCCTTCGCAGCTCAATATAAGATAAATATATTGCAAGGTTTTCTGACTCAAGGATCACCCTAATCTCTGCGCCTTCTCGCCCTAAAATCTCAGGACAATGGCCATTGCAGATTTCGTACCCTATTACAGCAGCGGGGCTGCGCTGGCTTCCCACCAGCTTCCCTTAAACAATATACCAAAGAATATTCAGTTTTGTATACTATACAACGACCTCCCGCGCTTGTCAACAAAAAATCAGCGCTTCACCAGAAATATATGCGGTCGCGATGTCATGGGATTTTCTTTGACGATGACGACTGTCTTGTAGACCTCCTCTATTGTCCTGTAATCCAGGACCTCTTTAGGCGTCCCGCGCTTTTTTATAGCGCCGTCACTCAATAAGATCAAATCATCGCAATATTCAGAGGCAAGATTTAGATCGTGCAGTATCGTCACGATAGTCAGTCCAGCATCCTTATTTAATCTTCTCAAAAGAGAAAATATCTCTATCTGATGGCTTATGTCCAGATGCGTTGTTGGTTCATCCAAAAACAGGATCTGCGGTTTCTGCGCAAGCGCCTTTGCGATAATGACGCGCTGCCTTTCGCCGCCGCTCAGCTCATCTATAAACCTGTCTCTCAGGTGCATCGCGTCCACGCATTCCAGCGCCTCAAAGGCCACCATCAGATCCTCCTTTGATTCAAGCCCCAACCTGCTTATATAGGGTGTACGCCCCATAAGGACCACATCCAGCACCTTGAACGGAAAGGTAAACAGTGAATCCTGCGGGACCACAGCGACCGTCCTTGCCATCTCCTTCAGGGTAACATCTTCCATACTTTTCTTTTGCAGATATATCTCACCCTTAAAAGGCCTTAGCACCTTTGTGGCCGTGCGCAAAAGGGTCGATTTGCCCGAACCATTCGGACCGATTATGCCGATGAAACTACCCGGGTCTATACTAAAGGTGATGTCCTTCAATATCTCAACGTTTCCATAACCGCCTGAAACATGCAAAAAGTGCAGCATTATTTGAAATACACCTTTCTGGTCCTTCTCAAAATATAGATAAAAAACGGCACGCCCACAAAGGCAGTGACAACGCCTATGGGGAGTTCCCGCGGCGCCATGATGATCCTGGAAACAACATCGCACAGCAAAAGAAATACCGCGCCCATTAAAATAGAAGCCCATACAAGTATTCTATGATCAGGCCCCACGAGCCTCCTTGCGAGATGCGGCATCATGAGGCCTACAAAACCTATTATCCCGCACATTGAAACCACGACACTGGTAACCAGCGCGGAAATCAATAGAAGTATCCCTTTCACCTTCTCTACGTCTACACCGAGATGCATGGCCTCTTCTTCTCCCAGGGAGAGTGCGTTCAATTCCTTTGAAAAAATAATAGTTACTAAAAATCCTGCCAGGACAACGACCGCCACAATAGCCACATGGAGCCCATTGTAGACCTGAAGATTTCCAAGGAGCCACCATATTATAGAATGTATCCTCGGGCTGTATGAATTTGAAATGAAAAACATAAGCATGCTTGAAAACAACGCGTTTACAAGTATCCCGGAAATGATCATATTTTCCGGAGACAGCCTCTTGTCCACCCGCGCAAGACTGCATACAAGGACTATCGTAAGCCCTCCTCCTATAAAGGCCAGGGCATTCACTGCTATGCCTGTTGAAAAAAATAAAAGGCCGATGACCGCGCCCAGGCCAGAACCAGAAGAAACACCCAGGACGTAGGGCTCTGCCAGCGGGTTTCTCAGTACCCCCTGCAATATTACGCCTGCCAGGCTCAGGCCAGCGCCGGCTGCAATAGCAAGCATTATCCTGAAAAACCTTAACCTTAAAATATCCGCATACCTATTGGAAAGTATCTGATCCAATGGTATCTTTGCCGGCCCCATCAAGCTGCTCAGAATACTAAGGACCGATAGGCATAAAATCAAGGTCAATATAAAATTTAGCGCCTTAACTCTCTTCATAGAAGATCCTGTTAAGCTGTTCTATTGCTTCTGTCACTCTCGGGCCTGGCCTCAAAAATATATCCGGATCCAGATCCTTAAATATCCTGCCTTTTCTTACGGCGCTTATTGAGTCCGGCAGATCCCACTCCTTTGAAAATCCTATGATTATCATGATGTCGGGGTTCCGCTGGAGCATGACCTCGTAACTAAAAAGTGCTGCCTCGTCCTTCACGTCCCAGGCAATGTTGTCTCCGCCTGAAATCCTGATAACATCCCCTATAAACGACGACACAGTGACAAGCGGGTCATTGTGCAGCTGCACAAATACCTTTGGCCGGGGTCTTCCTGTGTTTAGAGACGCCTTTCTGACCGCGCCCCTGATCTTTTTTACGATCAGCCCGGCCCGGGCCTCTCTATTAAACATGGCGCCGAGCCCTGTGATGCTGTTACATAACCCTTCTACTGTTTTCGGCGAGACCTTTATGATCCTCGCGCCTAATCCTTTTAGATAATCCGCCTTATCACCTTCCATATCCGTATTCACCAGGATATAATCCGGCCTCAACAAGATGATCCTCTCGATATTTGGCTTATCAAACGTCCCGACACGCTCTATGTCTTTGGCACCTTGGGGATAATTTGAATATTCATCCACGCCCACGACCGCCCCTGCCAGTCCAAGCTCAAACAGGATCTCTGTCGCATTCGGCGCAAGCGAGATTATCCTATGCTCGTCTGCCCTGCATTCTTGCGCAGCCATTAAAAATAAAACCAAAAGAATTATTCTTTTCAATACTCCACTCCCCTTCTTGCGTCCACCTTGCCTCTAAAGGGATGCTTCTTCTCAAACATAATCGTTACGTAATCCGCGTAGCCTTCCATGGTCGAGATATCGCCTCTGCCTGTGAGGACAAGTTCGACCTTTTTAGGGGCTGACTTCAAGAACCGCAGAAATTGCTTTTCATTGATAAAGCCCTGATCCACGACATTGATGATCTCATCCAGCACTACCATGTCGTATCTTTTACCCAAAACAGCTTTCCCTGCCTTTTCAAAATCCTTTTTGATCCGCGCCTTTAATTTTGCAGGGGAAACATCCTCAAACATGGGATGTGACTGCGCAAAGGTCACCAGCCTGACGCCTTTCAGCTTCTTCAGGGCAATCTGCTCGCCGCATAAAAGCGCCTTTGGCTTCAGAAACTGAAACACGCAGACCTTTAGCCCCTGGCCGCTCGCCCGCATTGCCAGGCCAAACGCCGCAGTGGTCTTGCCTTTGCCATTACCTGTGTATATGTGTATCATATTAAAATGCGAGTCTTCCCAATAAAGTCAATGTAGTTACTATTATCGCTGCTATTACGACACCCAATGTCGCCGCTATAAAAGTCGGCAGAAAATGCATGCGTAAAAGCGATGCGATCAGGCACCCTGTCCACACGCCAGTGCCTGGAAAAGGTATACTTACAAAAAGCATGAGGCCCAGGGCCTCGTACTTATCAATAAGGCCTGACCGCCTCTTTGCCCTTGCAAAAAGCCAGTCAAAAAATCGCTTCATGGCCCCGGTCCTGCTCAGTCTCTTTGAAACCGGCTCCAGCAAAAAATATATCGGGGCAATGGGTATAAGGTTTCCTAGTATGGAATAAAACACCGTGCTTGCCACGCCCTCTTTCAATACCAAGATCCCTATGGGGATGGACGCCCTGAGCTCTGTAACAGGCAGGGTGGCCAGAAACAGGATCACTGTCTTTTGCGATAATCCCAGAGAATAAATAAGCTCAACTATCTTTTCCTGCACAGTTCTCCCCCCATCCAAATTCACCTATCAAGGGCACGAAAACACAACCGCATACATCCCTTTCAGAAATCCTGCCCTTTTCCTTCTCCAAGACCAAAAGCCTCTGCGTAAACCTGGAACCAACAGGCATTACCATCTTTCCGCCTTCCCGCAATTGGTCCAGGAGCGGCTGAGGCGCATCCTGCGAACTGGCGGTTACGATAATCTTGTCAAAGGGCGCGTGTTCCTGCCAGCCCAATGTCCCATCACCTGTCTTTATATGTATATTCTTATAACCAAACTCCTCCAGGACCTTGCCTGCCTTTTTTGCCAGGCCCTCTATGCGCTCTATTGAAAAGATCTCCCCTCCTAATTCAGCAAGTATCGCTGTCTCATAGCCGGAGCCGGTGCCGATCTCTAAGACCTTGTCATTCTTTTTAACGTCCAGGACCTGCGCCATGAGCGCCACCATATACGGCTGGGAAATGGTCTGCCCCTTGCCAATGGAAACAGGAAAATCGCCGTATGCCTCCAGGCGCATCGCAGGGTCTACAAATCTGTGTCGGGGGACCTTTCTAAAAACCGAAGTGACGTTTTTATCCCTGATGTCACGGCGCAGGAGCTGCTCGTCCACCATCCTCTGCCGCAGGTATTCAAGGTTTTCTTCGGAGGGATTCATAGATAATAAATTTTACGAATCTGATCGTATCAAAAAAGGGATTGATCTGGCTGGATTCACCCTGATAGATCGAATCTATCTCCACGGACGATATGCCCAGACCATGCCTCTTGGCCTCAAGGAGCATTTCGGATTCTATCTCATATTTCGTTGTCCTTAAAGACATCCGCTCAATGGCCCTTCTGGACAAAAGCCTGTACCCGCACTGCGAATCCTCTATCTTTTCGCCGAGGATAAGGGATATCACAAAGGACATAAATACATTGGTGCAGCGCCTGAGAAAGGGCATCCTTTTGGGATTATGCATCCTGTTGCCAAGCACAATATCCGCGCCTGAGGCCTTATATTGTTCTATAAACTTATCTATCTCTGCCAGGTCATGCTGGCCGTCGCCGTCCATTGTAATAACGATATCGCATCCGTTCTCCATGGAATATTCCAGGCCTTCCTTTATGCATCGGCCTTTGCCGACATTTTTGGAATGCACTACGAGCTCCGCCCCGAACTTGTTTGCGTCTACTATGGTATGATCGTGAGAACCATCGTCTACGACCACGGCCCTGAATGCCCTTGCCCTTAGGTCCCTCACGATAGAGCCAATGGTAGATACCTCATTGTATGTGGGGATGACAATAAATACGCTCATACCGTTCCAGTTCTTTATATCGCTACTCATAGCACAAACGCGTCCACAGGCGCCTCCCAAAATTTTCTGAATACAAGCCACTGTTCCGGATATGCCATGATATATTTTTCCATTATAGACACAAAGGTCTCTGTTGATCGCTTCACGATCTCTTCGTTCGTAACGCCTGGCATCTCTTTTACATATATAGGTTTCTCAAATATCAATTTGTACTTATGCCTGCCGTCTCTTATAGTAAAACCCGGCACGATCGCTGAATTCGTCTTCAAGCCAAGCATGGCCGGGCCTTTTGGTATGCTCGTAGGTACGCCAAAAAAATCCAGCATTAGCCCGGACCCTGTAAAATCCCTGTCGCCCGCCAATGCCAGTATGCCGCCTCTCAACAGGACCGAAACGCAGCGTTTCATGATAGAATTTGCCTTGATCGCCTTCAGGCCTTTTTCCTCTCTCTGCCTGATAAAAAATTCATTTATATTTTTATGCCTGTGGCTAAGGACAACGGCGGATATGTCATATCCCTTTATGCCCATTGTAACCCCGCCTAATTCCCAATTTCCTATATGACATGTAAGGACAATAACACCCATCTTCTGCTTCAGGACCCCTTCTACGTTCTCGAGCCCCACGATCTCGACCTTTTGATCAATGTTATCCTTGTTAAGCCGCGGCATTCTAAGAAAATCTACAAAATACAGGCCAAAATTCCTAAATACCTTTTGCGCCAAGGCCCGGCATTCTGCAGCATCCTTCTTGAGCACTATGCTTAGGTTTCCGGCAACGGCCTCCCTGTCTTTTTTTGAAACAAAATAATGTATATCGCAAAACCTTTCTGCCAGCCAGTACGCGGCCCTCAGGGGCAATGCATTCGCAAGAAAATATCCGGTTTTATATAAGATATAGAAAAACATACGATTTCACATCGTCATTGCGAAACGTCTTGCAGAGACTATTAATGAAGCAATCTCATAAAAAGCGGGATTGCTTCGCAATATCGATAAGAAAGCCTCCTCGCAATGACGCATAATTTGGACAGCAATTATACACCCAATACCAGCCGGGCAATGTCCATCGCCGCATTCGGCTTTTTTAATTCACTGGAGCGCTTTCGCATCTCGTCCAGCTTTGTGGTATTCAAAAGCAGTTCCTGCACAAGCACGGCTATATCCTCGCTGTCCTCTGCCTTTACCGCAACGCCCTGCCGTAAAAGAAACTCTGTATTCTTTGCCTCCTGCCCGGGTATTGGATGCACGATGACCATAGGCAGGTCCTTGGACAGCGCCTCAGCAGTCGTAAGGCCTCCTGGCTTGGTTATGACAATACTGGATATCTCCATCAATTCGTCCACATTGTCAACATGGCCGAATACGAGAAACTTTCTCCTGTACCTTGCGGCCCTCCTGGACAGCGTCTTCTCAAGTTTTTTATTCGTGCCGCA
>JABMRA010000084.1 GCA_013202925.1 Candidatus Omnitrophota bacterium
AAAAGGCACTGCAAAATCAGAGCATCCAAAAAATATAATTTTCATATTTCAGCTGTAAGTTATAAGCCTTAAGCTTTAAGCTTTTGCAAAACTCATAAACCGCTTGAAAATCTTACAGCTTATGGCTTAAAGCTTATAGCTGTATTACAGTTCCATGCAGACGTTTTTTGAGACCTGTTTCATGATCTTCTTGCGCCTTAAGAAACCGACCCTGTCTATAAATAAAACCCCATCCAGATGATCTATCTCGTGCTGAACAATCCTGGCAAGAAGCCCGCCTGTCTCTATCTTTAATTTCTTCCCGTCCACATCAAGGGCCTCCAGCACTATCGATTCCGGCCTGACGATATCAGCAGTCACGCCCGGCACGCTCAGACACCCCTCGCATATGCGAGAACTGCCTTTTTTCCTTAGTATTTTCGGATTAATAAACACTGCCGCAGGGCCATCATCTTCTATATCCTGGACGACTATTATACGCTTGCCAATGCCCACCTGCGGGCCGGCAAGACCTACGCCATCGGCGCTGCGCATGGTCTCGATCATGTCAGAGGCAAGATTGCGCACTTCCCTGCCGATCTTTCCCACCAGCCTGGCCTTTTGCCGCAAGAGCTTGTCCGGGTACGTCTTTATGCTCAATATAGGCATGTCTTGATTATTTTAACACATACGTTCCGTCTTGACAATCATATAACATTACTGTAAACTTGTGCTATATGGCCGGCGAAATAAATCAACAAGACCTGAAAGAATTCTACGACAAGGGCATCCTGGCGTTTGAAAAAAAGAATTACGATTATGCCATTGAGATCTTTTCCCAGATACTCTCGTCAAAATACGACCATCTGGAGGCGCGGCATTACCTGCACCTTTCCCTGAAAAATAAGGCCGGTAGCGTCACCCAATCCTTTATTACAAATACTCTAAACTCTATCAATAGGTTCCTTGGTACCCTGTCTGCCGAGGCCCTTGTGAAAAAGGGCAATGTCAGCGAGGCGCTTGAAAGGCTTGAAAAGATAATCGCCGGCAATCCCGGCGATATACATACCTTAAAAAAGATAGCTGAGATATTCTACAAAAAAGACCTCATCCCTCATGCTGTGCAGAACCTCGAAGAGGCAAAATCCATAGCCCCGAAAGATATAAGCGTGTTAAAAAAACTGGGCGAGATATACCTCAGGAAAGAAGATTACAAGAACGCGAAATCCAATTACGAAACAGCCCTCAAGATAAATCCAGGCGATACAGAAGTCCTGCGATCCCTCAAGAATCTGGATGCCCTCGGAACGATCCAGCGCGAATTTGAAAACTAGACATGTTTTTTCTGTCAGGAGGTATGTAAATGAATAACAAAGGTTTTACCCTTGTAGAGGTTTTGGTAGTAGTCATAATCATAGGGATCCTTGCTTCCATAGGCATACCACAGTTTGCAGATTCTATAGAGAAGGCAAAGGGTGCAGAAGCAAGATCGGGTCTAGGTCATATACAGACAGGAGAAAAAATCTATTTCGCAGAGAGGGAATACTATGTAGGCTCAACATGGGCAGACGATCTTGATATATCATTATCGCAAAGATATTGGACCTTCACTATAACTACACCTTCCTCTACGGCCTTTATTGCAACTGCAACCAGATCAGGCGGGACACGTGTCGGCCAGACTATATGGATGGACCAGGCCGGCACCTTATCAGGAGATTGGGAATTTGTCTACTAAGGATCGACATCTACGGTAACTATAATACCCGCCACCCTTCTATTATTCCCCAAGACCTTCTTTAAAAGCGATGTAATATTTTCTATTTTATCTGCTTTAAGAAACAGGTTCCAGCGATACATGCCTTTCATGCGGGAGACAGGCGCGGGCGCGGGCCCCACGACCTCTACCTTTTTAGGCCCATCCCCTTTCAAAAGCCTCTCCCTCAATGCCTGGCTTACCTTCAAGACCTTTTCCTCTTTGCGGCCCCTGAACATCAGCCTTACCATGTGGCAGAACGGCGGAAGGTTCAACTCTTTGCGGAACGATATCTCCTTTTCATAGAAGCTGCGATAATCGTGATTCTTCGCGGCCTGGATAGAATAGTGGGCAGGCGTATAGGTCTGGATGATGACCTTGCCTCCGAGGTCGCCCCTTCCTGCGCGGCCAGCGACCTGCGTCAACAGGTTAAATGTGCGCTCCCCTGACCTGAAATCAGGCAGGTTCAGCGCAGTGTCAGCTGATATCACACCCACAAGCGTCACCTTTGGAAAATCCAGGCCCTTTGCTATCATCTGCGTGCCTACCAGGATATCTATTTTATGGTCCTTGAATCTTGAAAGCACCTTTTCGTGCGTGCCGCGCTTCTCGGTTGAGTCAGTATCCATGCGGGATATCACGGCCCTGGGAAAAAGCCTGTGGACCTCACTTTCGACCTTTTCCGTGCCAATGCCCCAGTATTTCACATAGCTGGAATTACACTGCGGGCAAACGTTGGGCGGATCCATCTTATAGTTACAATGATGGCATACGAGTTTACGTTTGTGAAAATGATATGTCAAGCTCACGTTGCAGTGCTTGCATGCAAGCACATAACCGCATTTTCTGCAGCTTATAAATGTGGAAAAGCCGCGCCTGTTCAGGAAGAGTATTACCTGCTTACCTTCTGCTATATCCTTTTCTATCCATAGCTTCAATGGCTGGGAAAAAATGGGGACCTTCTTTACCTTTGTCAGTTCCTCCCGCATATCTATGATCTGGACCTCAGGCAAGACCCTGGAATCTATCCTCTCGGGTAATTCAACGAGCTCGTAGCGGCCGTTCCGCGCAGCGTAAAAAGATTCCAGGGAAGGCGTGGCGCTTCCGAGTACAACAACCGCCCTTGAAAGGGCCGCGCGTTTTATTGCGACTTCCCTGGCATTGTATCTGGGCACGTCTTCCTGTTTATACGACGTCTCGTGCTCTTCGTCTACGACCACAAGGCCCAGGTTTTTTACAGGCGCGAAGATCGCTGAACGCGCGCCGACCACGATCTGCGCCTCTCCCGATGCGATCCTCTTCCACTCAGTCGCGCGCCTGGAACCTAAAAGCCTTGAGTGAAGCACTGCTATTTTATCTCCGAACCTCGCCCTGAAACGCGCGACTGTCTGAGGCGTAAGCGATATCTCAGGAACCAATACTATACTCGAGTGGCCCTGCTCCAGCGCACGGGCAATGGACTGCAGATACACCTCTGTCTTTCCGCTGCCTGTTACGCCGTGCAGCAAAAAGACCCTGTGAATCCCATCATCCATGCATCTTTTTATTGAATCCAGCGCCTGCCTCTGTTCCGGATTAGGCGAAAGGTGCGTATCTGACCCGTCTATGAATTCTATCTCTTCATCTTCCGGCCCTTTCTTTTTTCTGCGGCTTTTTACATTCATGCCTTTTTTCAGCACAGCAGGGACTGCCGCTGAAATCGCCTCCCCCCAGGAAGAATAATAATAATCCGATATCCATTTGGTGAGTTCAAGCATCTTGGGGCCTATCAGCGGCGATTCGTCAAGCGCGCGGATCACGGGTTTGATATTTTTCACGCTGGTCTTTGAAGAAAGGCCTGTTACATAACCGGTCGCCTTTTTATCCCCAAAAGACACCTCGACACAGCTCCCTATATTTACATATCTTTCCAAGTGCTCGGGTATCGAATATGTAAAAGGCCCTTCTACGGGCAGGTTAACAACTATATCCGCGTATTTATTATCTTTCATCTTCCTCCCAAACTTACGCGACCCTGGTTGCGGCGCGCTACTTCAACACAGCCATGATCTTCTTTATATCCTGCCACACGAGTTTTTTGGCGCTGGGATTGCGCAGGAGATACGCGGGATGAAACGTAGGCATGAACCTTATGCCCCTGAACTCATGCCATGTGCCTCTTAGTTTCGTTATTGACGTCTCGGTATTCAAGAGTGTCTGGCTGGAAAATTTCCCAAGCCCGCAAATAACCTCTGGCTTTATATATTCTATCTGCTTATAGAGATAATCTATGCACACGGAGATCTCTTCAGGTAAGGGGTTTCTATTCTTAGGCGGCCGGCATTTCAGGATATTGCATATATATACATCTTCTCTCTTCAGGCCCATGGCCTCTATTATCTTTGTGAGCAGCGTACCTGCCTCACCTACAAAAGGCATGCCCTGAATATCTTCTTCATGGCCAGGCGCCTCCCCGACGAACATGAGCCTTGCGTGTATATTGCCTGAGCCAAACACGACCTTGTTCCTGGTCTTTGCCAGGGCGCACTTATTGCACTTTTGCGCCTCATCCCTCAATGGCAGGATCTTGTCATCCTTTGCCTTTGACGAAAAAAGATACTCGGATATACCGCCCGCCTTCTCCATTTCAAAATAACTTCTTATCGCCTTAAAAATGTCTTTTCCCATGCTCCTCCAGGGTTTACGGCCTTGGATGAAATTTCTTGTGAATGGCTTTAAGCCGGTCCTTGCTCACGTGCGTATAGATCTGCGTGGTAGATATGTCGGCATGCCCCAGCAGCTCCTGTACTATCCTTAAGTCAGCCCCTCTTTCGAGTATATGAGTTGCAAAGGAATGCCTTAAGCTGTGCGGGGTAATATCTTTTTTTATGTCCGCCTCTCTCGCGTACTTCTTTACTGTCTTCCATAACGTCTGTCGCGACATCGGCTTGCCCAACCTTGTAAGAAAAAGAAAATTAGAGACCTTTTTCTTTAAAAACGCCGGCCTGGACTTCTCTACGTATCTGGCTATGCTTTCCTTTGCCTTCCTCCCAAAGGGCACTATCCTCTCTTTGCTGCCCTTTCCAAAACATTTTGCGAATCCAACCTCCATATTGATGTCGTTCATCTTTAGGTTGATGAGTTCCGAGGCCCGCATGCCTGTCGCGTACAGCAGCTCCAGACACGCCTTATCCCTTGCGCCCGTCAGATCCCTTACATTGGGCGCCATTAACAATGACTCGACCTCGTCCAGGTTCAATGTGAACGGGAGTTTTTTCCACAGCTTCGGCGACTCTATAACGCTCGTAACATCCTCTTTTATCTTATTCTCCCTTACAAGGAATTTAAAAAATGTCTTGAGGCAGGCCAGGCCCCTGGATACGGAATTTGCGGAAAGCCCTCTATCCTTTTCTGCAAGCATGAACGATGTGATCATCTGTCTTGTGATTCTTTCAGGAGAGGCAATGCGTCTGGACTTGAGATAGTCAAAAAATTTTGCCAGGTCTCTTCTGTATGAGACCAGCGTATTGCCGGACAACCCGCGTTCAACGGAAAGATAACTAAGGAATTCTTC
>JABMRA010000085.1 GCA_013202925.1 Candidatus Omnitrophota bacterium
ATCCATTGCCTGGACAAGCGGTATGCCGCTGTCGACCATGGTGGCCAGCTGCCTGGAGAATATCACGATGTCTTCGAGCTTTACCTTTTTGGAAGGGCCCAGCCGCTTCCTTGCAACCTCGTTTATGGAAATTATAACAAGTCCTTTTTTGCGAAGCGCCTCTATCAGATTGGACTTATCCGAATACTCCAGCGTCTCCGATACTGTCTTGCCCATGTTCTCTTTTGCAACGTATCTGAATGTCGGCATAATCCTCTCCCCGCAACTTCTTTATTCCTCAGAGGTCACGCGCAAGGCCTCTTCCTCGCTCGTTACCCCCTGCCTTTGTTTCTCCATCGCATCCTCTCTCAGCGTCTTCATGCCCTTAGAGGCCGCGTATTTTTTTATATCGTCGGTGGAGGCCCTTTCTATGATCATCTCGCGTATCTTGTCGTCGACGCTCAGGACCTCCATGGCCGCGCACCTGCCATAATAGCCTGTCGAAGCGCACTTCTTGCAGCCCTCGCCTTTTCCCTTGCAGCTCGGGCACACTACCCTGCACAACCGCTGCGCAGCCACGAGTATCACAGAGCTTGCTATTAAAAACGGCTCCACGCCCATGTCCACGAGCCTGTTTATCGCTGTCGCGGCATCGTTTGTGTGCAGCGTCGATAAAACCAGCTGGCCGGTCAATGACGCCTTTATCGCAATGTCCGCGGTCTCGGAATCTCGGATCTCTCCTATCATTATCACGTCAGGGCTCTGCCTTAGAAGTGAGCGCAGCCCGCTCGCAAAGGTCAGGCCAATATCCGAATTGGCCTGTATCTGCGTTATGCCTTCCACCTGATATTCCACAGGGTCCTCTATGGTTATAATACTTCTGCCTGGTGTATTCAGCTGGTTGATTATTGAATAGAGCGTGGTGGATTTTCCGCTGCCAGTCGGCCCGGTTACAAGTATCATACCAAAAGGCCTTTCGATCGCGTCCTTGAACCGCTCAATCGCGTATTTTGAAAATCCCAGCTTAACCAGGCCTATTGACAGGCTTGATTTATCGAGCGCCCTCAGGACGATCTTGCTCCCAAACGACGTGGGCAGGGCCGACACCCTGAAGTCCACCTCTTTTTTCTGCGCGCGTATCTTGAACCTGCCGTCCTGCGGAACGCGCGACTCTGTTATGTCCATGCCGGACATTATCTTCAACCTCGCCAGCACTGCGTTCTGATTTTTTTTTGGGATCTTGAGGACATCGTGGAGGTTTCCATCCACCCTGTATCTCACGCGCATACTGCTTTCTTCGGGCTCGACATGGATATCCGAGGCCCTTTTCTTCAGCGCCTCGAGGAGTATCAGATTGACTATCTTTACAATAGGCACCGTCTCCCCTTCCAGCGCGGCATCGCCTATGTCAAATTCCTCTTTCGGCGCATTCACGACCTCGAGCTCTATCTCTCCCTCTCCGCCTCCCTTCACCATCTCCGACCATGCCCTGCCCTCATGCGAATAAAATTTATCGATCGCCTGCAGTATGTCTGTCTCAGTACTCAAGACAGGCTCTATGTTAAACTTTGTAATCATCTTCAGATCATCTATTGCGAAAATATTCAACGGGTCAGACATTGCCACCACAAGGGTGCTGCCCAATTTGCAGATCGCGATAACCCTGTATTGCCTCGCGACCTTTTCCGGAATAAGGCCAACGCAGTCCTGCTCTATTTTGTATCTCGAGAGATTCACTGCGGGGATATTGAAGACACCGCTCATCACAGGCATCAGATCCTTTTCGTCGACCATGCCCTCCATTATCAGTATCCCGCCCAGACTGCCGCCTTTTTTTACCTGTATCGCTCGCGCGCGATCAAATGCCTTCTCTTTAATAAGGCCTTTCTTGATCAGCGCCTGCCCCAATGCATCATGTAGCGATTTAGACATGTCTTTTACCTGCCCGTCTCTCTGCCCGTCCCGAAATGCTTGCCCATTTAGTCCTGGACTAAATGGGCAAGCATTTAGTCGTCTGCGATTGTTACACGCAGTATCTCCTCTAAACTCGTGACGCCGTGGATCACCTTTAAGATACCGTCTTCCCTGAGCGTCCTCATGCCTTGCTTCCGCGCGGCTGCCTTTATCTCGTTCTCCCGCGCCTTTTTCAAGATCATTTCCCTTATCAACGGTGTCATTGTCAGGATCTCGCAGATGCCGATCCTCCCGCTGTATCCTGAATTCAGGCACTGGCTGCATCCTTTTATTTTATAAAAACTTTTGTCCGCGCCGATGCGCAACCTGTCGACGAGCGCCTTGCTGGGCTTGTACGCCTCCTTGCATTTCGGGCACAATTGACGGATCAGCCTCTGCGCCACTATGGCTATCAGCGACGAGCTGATCAAAAACGGCTCCACGCCCATGTTGACCAGCCTCACCACTGAGCCGCACGCAGTAGTCGTGTGCAGCGTCGAGAGGACCAGATGGCCCGTAAGCGCGGATTTTATGGCAATGTCAACTGTATCGAAATCCCGTATCTCGCCGATCATGATCACGTCAGGGTCCTGCCTCAAAATAGACCTCAATGAACTGGCAAACGTAAGGCCCACCTCGGTCCTGACCGTGACTTGATTCACTCCCTGGATCTGGTACTCGACGGGGTCCTCGACTGTTATGAGATTTTTCTCCGGATCATGGACGAACTTCAATAAAGAATACAGCGTGGTCGTTTTGCCGCTTCCTGTCGGGCCGCACACAAGGATCATGCCGTGCGGCATGGAAGCGCATTTCCTGAAGATCTCGAGCGTGTCCTTTTCGAATCCGAGTTTTTCGATGTCGAGCATTGCGCGCGATTTGTCAAGCACCCTGAGCGCGACCTTTTCGCCCCTGCTGGAAGGCAGTACCGAGACCCTGAAATCCACCTCGTTGTTATTGATCCTCAATTTAAATCTGCCGTCCTGGGGCAGCCTGCGCTCCGCGATGTTCAATTGAGACATGACCTTTATCCTGGACACGATCGACTCGTGCATATTCTTCGGAAGCGCCTCGACCTCCTTTAATACGCCGTCTACCCTGTAGCGTATCCGGAGCGATGTCTCCATTGGTTCGATGAGTATGTCGCTCGAGCGCGACTTTATCCCATTTTCCAAAATCGCGTTTGTCAATTTTACCACAGGCGCCTCTTCCACCAGTTTGAACAGCCTGGCAGGATCAACCTTTTCCTCGGCCTGGCCCTCCTGGATGATCTCCAGGTCGTCGGATTTCATGTCCTTCATCAATTCTTCTATTGCCTCGTGCGCATCCTCTCCGTAATGCTGGTCAATGACATCCTGCACATCTTTCTGCGAGGCGATGATCGTACCTATCTCAAGGCCCGTGAGCGAGCGGATGTCGTCTATTGCAAAAACGTTCAGGGGGTCTGCGGTCGCAATGGTGAGGATGCTGCCCACCCTTGAAACAGGGACGATCTGATACTTTTTCGCAATGTTGCGGGGGATGAGTTTCAGGATTTCAGGGTCGATCCTGAAACGGGAAAGCGCTATCGGAGGGATGCCGAGGCCCTGGCTCAGCGCTGCCATCAGATCCTTTTCATTTACAAAACCGAGATCGATTAAAATATCCTTTAAGGAGCCGCCCTTTTGCTTATGGACCTTCAGCGCCTTTTTCAACTCGGCCTCTTTGACGACGCCGTTCTTTATCAGTATCTCGGTTAACCGCTCTTTTAAGGAATACATATATAAGATGTAAGTTATAAGCCTTAAGCTTTAAGCCGAAAGAAAAACATTTTGTGTTTACATTTTTCTTATAGCTTAAAACTTACAGCTTATGGCTTAATTATAATATTTCTTTATTGCCTTTTTTATGTCCGTGCCTGTGCTTACAAAGATCTGCACGCACAGCCCTGAGACCAGCTCTATATCCTCTATTGCAAGCGTGTTCAGCGGGTTTGACATGGCAATGGTGAGGTTGCTGCCGATCTTATCCACGGGGACCAGGCAAAACTGCGAGGCCACGTTCTTTGGCACAATCTTTACGACCTCAGGGTCTATGTCGTAATTTTCCAGCGGCAGGTAGGGAAACCCGTATTGCGCTGTCAGGGCCTGCGCAATGGCCTCCTCGCTTGCATGCCCGAGGTCCACGAGTATCTGGCCAATAAGTCCGCCTCGTTCCTTTTGCGCCTTCAGGGCCTCGTCCAGCTGCCCCATGGTAATAACGCCTCTCTCTATAAGAAGCTGCCCTAATTGTTTTGCATTAACCCGTCTCGCCATTCGTCCCTTCCCAAATCCTCGTCATTGCGAGTGTAGGTCACTCTTCGTCATTGCGAGGTGACCAACAAAGGTGGCTTTCGAAGCAATCGCATGTGAGCTGAGATTGCTCGCCTCGCTTCGCCCGCGAAGCGGGCTTCCTGGGTCACGAACTATGTCGACTCGCAATGACGCGTAAGTCCTTACTTCCTCTCCTTAAACAACCTCTCCAGATCCTGCAGTTCTGTGGTGCGGCCAAGCGCGTCCTCTTTTGAAATCTTGCCCAGCACAACAAGCTCATACAGGGACTGGTTCATGGTCTGCATGCCCTCTTTCTGTCCGGTCTGCAGCGTAGAATATATCTGATGCACCTTTGCCTCTCTGATCTGACTCCTTACGGCATGGTTCGACACCAGCACCTCGACGGCAAGCGACCTGCCTTGTCCTGAAACCAGCGGTATCAATTGCTGCGACAGTATGCCCATCAATACGAACGAAAGCTGCGCCCTGACCTGCGGCTGCTGCCGGGCAGGAAACACGTCGATGATGCGGTTGACGGTCTGCACGCTGTCAGAGGTATGCAGTGTCGCGAAAACCAAATGCCCTGTCTCGGCAATAATAAGCGCGGACTCCACTGTCTCCAGGTCGCGCATCTCGCCGATCAGGATCACGTCGGGATCTTCCCTTAAAACATGCTTGAGCGCCTGTGGAAAAGAATGCGTATCGCTGCCGACCTCACGCTGGTCTATTATTGATTTTTTGTTGCTGTGCACATATTCAACAGGGTCTTCAATGGTTATGATGTGGCGATCCTTGCGGGCATTGATCCAATCTACCATTGATGCGAGCGTCGTGGATTTGCCGCTGCCCGTGGCGCCTGTAACCAAGACCAGGCCTTTTGGTTTATTGCAGAAATTCTCCATTATCTTTACCGGCAGGCCGCATTCCTCGAAACTCATTATATTAAAAGGCAGTGCCCTTATCGCGGCGCCGACATATCCCCTCTGCCAGAATACATTGACCCTGAACCTGCCGAGCCCCTCTCTTGTAAATGCAAAATCCAGTTCCCTGTCCCTCTCGAACCGCGCCTTCTGCTCATTGGTAAGAATGGAATACACGAGGTCCTTTGAAGAATTCTCATCCAATTTTTCCTTGCCGGCCTCAACAAGCCTCTCATGTATCCTCAAATGCGGCACTGTCCCTGCGCCTATGTGCAGGTCCGACGCGCCTTCCTTAACCATCTCTTTCAATAATTTATGCAGGTCTGCAGCCATTTAATATTCTCCCTTCCAACGCTAACTTTCTAACTTTTCTTTTGAGACTATGGGAGCCGGGCTCCCATAGTCCGCTGTCACGGACTAACGGATTACACCGCTACTCGATTTTTTCCTAATGACTTTGCGCTCTTTACGAGGCGCTCTGCCTTTTCCATGAGTTCATCCGCGGTCGAACCATCTATGGGATTTTCACTCACGCCTATGCTGACGGTCACATTGCCCACTGTCTTCATAACCCTTCCCAGACTACCCTCGATCTTTTTTCTGACGTCTTCGGCAACCGTGGCTGCCTGCTTTTTATTTCTCTCGGGCAGCACAATCGCAAACCTGTCAGCTGCGAGGCGCGCAACCTTGTCCACCTCTGTTACTGCGCCCTTAAGCAGTTCACCCAGCGCCTTCAAAAGCGTCTCTGTCTTTGCCTCCCCGAACCTCTCATGAAAATCCCTGAACCCATCCATATCGATCAAGAGGTATCCGCAGGGCCGCTGGTACATGACAGCCCTTTTGATCTCCTCGTCAAGCCGGGTATGTATGTAACTCTGATTATAGAGCCCTGTTAATTCATCCTTTACTGCAAGCTCCTTTGCCCTTCTTATCAATAGATCGTTCTCGACCGCTATGCAGGTCTGTTTGAGAAAGACCTTTAGAAGTTCCTTCTCGTCGTCCTTGAACGCGAAGTCCTGTTTTTTATTTCCGACCGCAAGGACCCCATACTGTTTTCTGGCGACAACTATCGGCATTGCCGCAATATTTTTCAATCCCAGCGCCGCGAGGAATCTTTTCAGCGTCTCTGTGCTTGCCGGCGAATCTTTATCTACGACTACGGTGTTCGGCGCCGTCTCGTCCTGTCTCAAGCTCAAGCCCTCTAATCTGTCGTCGGCAATATTGCAGCTCGACGCCACTTTGAACTCGCCTGTCTCCTCATCCAGCAGCATCAAAATCGCAGCAGAGCCGTCTTCGACATCTGAAAGTTTTTGCGCTATAAAATCCAGGACTGTCTGGAGCTCTTTGGAAGACGATATAAGGTTCCCTATCTGCAAAAGCCCTGAGAGCGCCAGCACCTTTTTATTGATCTCAATATTTATCAATTTCGTGCGTTCGCCATAGGCCTTTAATTCTTCTATGTTCTCCCTGATCTTCTGCGTCATGATATTCAACGACGTGCCAAGCTCGCCTATCTCGTCCTCGCGGTAAACGTCGATCACCTTGTCCGTATCGCCCTCTGCTATTCCTCTGGCGTCATCCGCTATCTTCAACACAGGGTCTATCATCTCCTTTGTGACATAAAGCCCCAACATAGAGATAAATAGGGATATAACCAGTATTAGACTTATATTGCCCATAGATAGCCCAAAGAATAGATTAATATTAGGAAATATGTAAGTGGTGACCAGCCAGAAGCAGATCAAAAGCGGGATGAGCGACATGAGGCAAAACGCGATCATTGTCTTGTACCTCAGGCCCTTTGGAACCAGCGACATCTTTTTAAGAAAGTCTATCATGTTATCCTCCTTGGAGCGAACAATTGTTAGGTTTACATCCGCCTAGGCGGATGTAAACTTGGACAATCAAATTATACATTAGAACCTACGCAAGTTCAAGTCTCAACGAAATTCCAGGGCAGCAGCTCGCCTTTGCCCCTGCTTCTTAGATAGGGCTCGGGGTCGATACCGCTCTCCTCGAAACATTGCCTCCAGAGATTGTAATCAAAACATTCGGTCCACGCCTGCAGCCGGGCGCCTTTTTGCCAGGCCCTGTAAATGACCTCGCCTATCTTCCTGTCGCCCCTGGAGAGGCATGCCTCGATCCTGCTCATCTCAGGGTCGTGAAAATCTATTTTTATGCTGCGCCTGCGGCCGCGTACGTCAAACGCCGCGCGCAAATATCTCCGCTTGTCCTTCAGCACGTCCAGTCCGTCCATGCCTTCGCCTTCGAATTCCGAATGCGGCTTTGGTATAAAAGGCGAGACGCTCATGTTTACGCTCTTTATCTGGGATACGAGTTTGACTATTGCGTCCAGGTCTTCGTATGTCTCTCCAGGAATGCCCATCATGAAATACATCTTCACCTTTCGCCAGCCGTTATTGAGAAAATGGTTGGATTTCTGGATTATGTCTTCGTTATTCATGTCTTTGTTCAATCTGCTTCTCAGCTGGTCGCTGCCTACCTCCGGCGCGAACGTCAGGCCTGCCTTTTTTACAATGCCCATGGCCTCGCTGTCGCTGAATTCGCGCACCCTCAGTGACGATAAAGAGATCTTCACGCCCTGGCGCCTGAATCTCTCCTCCAGTTTTCCGACGAGTTCCTCCAGGTGCGGGTAGTCGCCGCTGGAAAGTGACAGGAGGGAGATCTCCTCATAGCCGGTGTTTTTGATGGACTGTTCCGCTATCTCTAAAATCCTTTTTATTGAGCGCAGCCGGAGCGGATGAAAGATTTTGCATGCCTGGCAGAAACGACAGCGGTGCGGACAGCCGCGCATTATCTCGATACCGATCCTGTCGTGGACGATCTGGATGTACGGGACGATCGGGGCGGTGGGAAAATATGCATTGTCCAGGTCAGCGACGATGCGCTTTCGTATCGTCGTTCGTGGTTCGCCTGTCCCGAGCAATGTCGAGGGATGATTCGTGGTCCGCGGCACGTACACGCCCTCTATTTTTGAAAGCTCTTTGAGCGCGCACTGCCTCCATCCTTTCGCCTTACACCTTTCACTTTTCACTAATTTAGCGATCTCTAAAATAGCCTCTTCTGCCTCGCCGATTACAAACGCGTCAATAAAATCCGCCATTGGCTCGGGATTAAAGGCGCATGGCCCGCCGGCGATGACCAAAGGGTCTTCATCTTCTCTCTCGCTGGAACGCAGCCTAACGCCGCCCAGGTCCAGCATATTCAAGACATCCACAAAGCTCATTTCGTACTGCAAAGAAAAGCCAACGATGTCAAACTCGCACAACCGCCGCCTGCCTTCCAGCGACAAAAGCCCGCCGCCGTCGTTGCTGCCTCTATTACCAGCCCTTATCTTTTCCTCCATATCCTTCCACGGCGCAAAAACCCTCTCGCAGACCACATCCTTTTCTCTATTCAAAATCCCGTAGAGTATCCTCATGCCCAGGTGGCTCATCCCGATCTCGTACATATCCGGAAAACAAAGCGCGAACTTCAGCTGTCCGTCCACCCATTCCTTGTGAATGGCATTCCATTCGCCGCCAATATATCTTCCCGGCCTTAAAACAGCCTCCACTAAACCACCTCATCTCACAAAATGCTTTACATTTTAGGGGGAAAAAGGGGACAGGCTTAATTTTGAATTAGTAACTTTAAGTCCTCCAGGCAAAATTATGCCTGTCCCCTTTTTCCTTTCTACCGGTGGATTGCAATGCTCTCCAGCAATCCCAGCGCCACTATTGTAACCAGGAGTGACGAGCCGCCGTAACTAACGAGCGGAAGCGGCAGCCCCACCACCGGCATAAATCCCATTGTCATGCTGATGTTGACAACGACCTGTATCCCGATCATGACCGCAAGCGCCACGGCTAAAAGCCTGCCGCACGGATCCGCGGTCTTCTCGGCTATAAAAAGCGCCCGCTTGATCAAGATGTAATAGAGGCCAAGCAGTATCAGGCCGCCCAAAAATCCCCACTCCTCTCCTGCCACAGAAAAAATAAAATCCGTGTGCCTCTCTGCAAGAAAATTCAACTGATTCTGCGTGCCGGAAAGCCAGCCCTTTCCAAATACGCCTCCGGAACCTATTGCGATACGCGATTGGATAATCGTATAGCCTGCGCCCAGCGGATCCACGCCCGGGTCCATAAAAACCAGCAGCCGCTCCTTTTGGTAATCCTTCAGCAGGAACCACCCGACCGGCGAAAACACGGCCCCGCAAAAAATCATAAAAAATAAATGCCTGAGCGGCATGCCCCAGACATACAGCAGGATCAAAAGTATCGGCACCAGCATAAGCGCGGTCCCGAGGTCCGGCTCTTTCAGTATGAGTATAAAAGGCACGATGATTACGAGGAATGGGACAAAGATATCCTTTAACGTGCGGTATGTCTTGTGGCTTGCCATGTACTGCACCAGCGAAAGAGTCACGAATATCTTGGCAAATTCTGACGGCTGCACGTTAAAAGCGCCTATCGTAAGCCACCTCTGCGCGCCGAGCCGCCGCGACCCAAAAATCAAAACGATTGCCAGGAGCAGTATTGTCAGAAAATAAAATATATTCGCAATGCCCACGATCTTTCTGTAATTAATGTTTATAATCGCCATGAATATCAAGGAACCGAGCAAAAACCACGCCGCCTGCCTCAATACAAAATCAATATTGTACGGATACGTGGAGCTGAACAGAAACAGGAGTCCCAGGACAAAAATAGCCACTGCGCTGGACAGAAGCGGCCAATCAAAACCTTTATATTTTTTCAGATCCATGGTAATCATCGCGCCCTTTACGCCCTTGCTAAAGTTTACACCAACCGTCATTGCGAGGTGACCGACAAAGGTGACTTCCGAAGCCCGCTTCGCCCGCGAAGCGAGGCGAGCAATCTCACATGCGATTGCTTCCTGGGTCACGAACTATGTCGACTCGCAACGACGCTACCGGTTTTTGTACCAGTATTCGACGGCCTTCTTTGCTATCATGGCCGCGACGCCGCCGCCTGAGCCGCCGTGCTCCAGAAAGATCACAAAACTGATCTTGGGGTCGTCCGACGGAGCAAAACCTGCAAACCACGCGTGCGACTTGAGGCTGCCGCCTGCCTGGGCAGTCCCTGTCTTTGCGGAAATGGAAACAACGCTGCTCCACGCGCGGAATCCTGTGCCGCCGTCTGCCTCGACCACGCCCTTCATCCCCTTTTTAACCAAATCTATGTTTTTCTTCTTCAGCCTAAGGTCTGTTTTAGTGTGACCGCCTGCTGCCCCTTTCAAGATATACGGCTCGACAAGCACCCCGCCATTCGCAATGCACGAAACGAGCCGCACCACCTGTAAAGGCGTGACCAATAAATACCCCTGTCCGATAGAAAGGTTCGCGGTGTCCCCGGCATACCATCTGCCTTTTTTCTCCGCCCGCTTCCACGCCCTGGACGGCACAAACCCTTCCTCTTCGCCAAAAAGTCCGATGCCTGTCTTTCTGCCAAACCCAAACTGCCTTGCGTATTCACAGATCTTCTCCATACCTACCAGCATCCCCACATTGTAAAAATAGACATTGCACGATTGAATAATTCCCATTTCAAGGTCCATGGCGCCATGGCCGTCGCGGTTCCAGCAATTGAACCTGCCTGCGCCTACATTCAATTTGCCGCTGCAGAAAAATGTCTTTGCCTGATGCAGCTTCCCTGTCTCGAGCCCTGCCATTGCAACGACTATTTTAAAAAGCGAGCCGGGCGGATACTGCCCCATGATCGAGCGGTTCAAAAGCGGCGCTGCCGCGTCATTTAACAATTTGATCACTGAATCGTTCGGGTCGTAGGACGGCGCGCTGATCATGGTCAATATCTCTCCGGTATGCGGGTCCATAAAAACCACGGCGCCCATCTTGTCCTTCATCATCCTCCACACAAAATCCTGCAGCCCGGCATCTATTGTCAAATGGATATCATTGCCTTTTTTCGGGCCTTTGAAGTTCAGTACCTTTACCTGACGGCCCCTGTTATCGACCTGCACCTGCATGCCGCCGCTACGACCGCGCAAGACCGCATCCATGACCTTTTCCATGCCGTCCTTGCCGATCAGGTCCTTGACGCTGTAGCCGTAACTCTTGAGCGAGGCAAGTTCTTTCTTGTCTATCTCTCCGACATAGCCCAGGATGTGGGCAAGCGCCTCTTTGTATGCGTATCTTCTCAGGGGCATCTCTTTGATCAAAACCCCCGGCATGTCCAGCTTCAACTCTTCGATGAGGATCGCCTTTTTCTTTGGCACATTCCCCATTACTTCACACGGCGCAAACGGCGCATGGTAGCTGCGTTTGTAATTTCTTTTTAGCAGGCTCTCCGGCACGTCCAGGATTTCCGAAAGCTTTTCGATTTCGGCGTCGAGGTCCTTTGCCTCCTGCGGCACGATAAAAACGCCGAACGAAAGGGCATTGTCTGCCGTCACCTTACCGTGCCTGTCATAGACAGTCCCCCTCGGCGCAGCGATGCTCAAAAGGCGGATGCTGTTTTTGTAGCTGAGATCCTTGTATAGAGAGCCCCTTACGATCTGGAGATTAAAAAGGCATGCCCCAAGGAGGATAAAAAA
>JABMRA010000086.1 GCA_013202925.1 Candidatus Omnitrophota bacterium
CAACTGTCTCTGTCTTTGTAATAGCCTTGTCTTCCTTCATCTCAAAGATATCCGGCGCTGCGTTCACACACAAACCACAACCAACGCACAATTCCTCATCTACCTTAACCTTCATCCTGGCCTCCTTTAATGAGCCCCCGCTGATTCGTTTTGCATTCGCAAAAGCGAATCAAAACGAAACAGTGGGGGTAAGTTCGAACAGTGACTTACGTTCACTCTGTTCCGTAAGTCACGTCCTCACAAATTTTAACACAAATTCCCTGAACATGCGGTCAGGTATATCAAAGCCGGCGTCCTGATCCCGCCTTACAACACCTTTTTCCTGCAGCCTGTAAAGAAAATTCTTTATATTGGCGATGGGAAACCGCCTGGCGTGCCGGCCGACTATCATCATTGTCCTGAAATCCTTTATCGAGAGCGGGCGCTTCTCCTCAGCCAGTATCTTCAATAAATACCTTTCCCTGTCGCTCGCCTTGGCTAAAAGCGTATTGAAATAGTCCTTGCCCAATTCCTTCAGGGTGTTATTCAGCGCATTTTCCCAGACGCCCTCTGTCACCCTTCCCTCTATCTGACCGTCGTAAAGATGATTGGACAAGAGCTGCACCTCATACGGGTGCCCGTTTGTATATTCAAAGATCCTCTCCTTTATCCGCCCGTCAAAACTCACGCCTGTATCTTCAAGGGTCTCCTCCACGGTATTTATAACGTCTTGCTTGCCGAGATTTTCAACGCTCAGGCGTTTTCTGAAAAACCTGCCTACAGGGTCGTGTTTGTCCAAAAAGGCTGACCAGCCGGCCGGCGTAGAAGAAAGTATGAATAAAAATCTGGTGTCGCGGATGATCTCGTCCTTGCTCAACACTGCCCTTAATATGTCTATTGTGTTTGAGATTGGCAAAAGATTCTGCAGGTCATCCAGGAAGACCGCTGCCAATTTTGCGTCCTGCGCCTTCCACAATTCAAGCAGGAACTTTGTAAACTGGGTCTGCGCCTGCAAGGGAGACTTCTTTTTTGAAAAAAGGCCCAGGAGTTTTTCTGAATCCGCGTTGAGCCCCGGAAAACCCATGAGCATCTCTTCTGCGATCAGATGTATTGCGTCGAGTGGCCTGTCTTTTTTTGTAAATCTGGAGATGGAGCAGAAACACGCAGGATTGCCTTCCTCCTGCGCCATCCTTCTGAACTGTTTCAGAAGAGAGGTCTTCCCTATGCCCCATTCTCCCAGGACTACCAGATGATTCGGCCTGACAGAGATCGCGTCTCTGAGATTGGATCTGAATTCCGCGAGTTCCTGTTCTCTTCCGCCGAATACCCGCGGCTCCCAGCCTGACTGCGGCGTAAAAGGATTGGATTTTATCATAGTCACTTACCCAAGAGCATATACATTGAAATGCAAAAAAGCAAGGCCCCGAAAAGCCTCCTGAGGACCAGCTGCGGCAGTATATGCGCTATGTTGGCCCCTATAAAACCGCCTATAAAAAATCCAAGGCTTATAAATATTGCTACCTTAATATTGATGTTCCCCGCCTGATAGTATTTGATCGCGGCCAGGATCCCTACGGGAAGTAAAAGCGCTGCGAGCGCAGTGCCCTGCGCAAGGTGCTGAGAAAATTTGAACAGATAGACAAGGAGCGGCACCAACACCACTGCCCCGCCTATTCCAAAAAAACCGCTGAACGTGCCGGCAAGCAGGCCTATTAATATATTAAATAGATTAGGCATATTTACTTTATCTCTCAGCTATGGTAAATTATAGATATGATTATAAAGCGTGATAAAGACATTATCAAGAGTTATTTTGAAGACGAATCCGGGCTTCTGGGCGGACACGCGGACAAAATAATATTTCCGGAAAACGAGAAAGAGGCAGCCGGGATCCTGCAGGATGCGGCAGCCAAAAAAGAGCCCCTGACGATTTCCGGCGGCGGGACAGGGGTCACAGGCGCCAGGGTCCCGTTCGGCGGTTCAATGCTTGGCACGGACCTGCTCAACAAGATCATTGATATCGACGCAAAAGATCTAATCGCAACAGTCGAGCCAGGGACAAGGCTGTCTGATCTCGACGCAGAACTTTCTAAGAAGGGCCTTATGTATCCTCCTGACCCCACAGAGCCAAACGCATTCGTAGGCGGCACGATTTCCACCAATGCCTCTGGCGCAAAGGGTTTCAAATACGGGCCAACGCGCTCGTATGTAAAAAGATTAAAGGTCGTCCTCTCTGGCGGAGACATCCTGGATATAGCGCGGGGAAGGATCTTTGCCGACAACGCAGGTTCCTTCACGCTGAAATTAAAAAATAAGGAAATAAAACTGGCCCTGCCGCAATATTCAATGCCTGAGATAAAAAGCGCTGCGGGTTACTATATAAAGGAAGGCATGGACCTCATAGACCTGTTCATAGGGAGCGAGGGTACGCTCGGACTGGTTTTGGAAGCGGGTCTTGGGCTCGGCAAAAGGCCGGAAAAGGTAATGAGTTTTTTCAGCTTCTTCGGCTCTGAAAAAGACGCGCTTGATTTTGTAAAGGCCGCAAAATCAAACCATGCCATGTCCCTGGAATACATGGACGCCAACTCACTGGATTTATTGCGGGGTAAATTTAAAAACATACCCTCCGGCACAAAGGCAATGGTGTATTTCGAGCAGGACTATAGAAAAGAGGACGAAAATACCCTTATCGACTCATGGACCAAGCTGCTTGAAGCCCACAACGCCTCTATGGAAAAATCCTTCTTCGCGGACTCTGAGAAGGAGAGGGAAAAATTAAGGGCATTCAGGCATGGCCTGCCAGAGATGATAAACGAGATCGTAAAGAAAAACAAACTGCCAAAAGTCGGGACAGACATAGCTGTGCCGGGGCCTGGTTTTCCGGAGATGTTTACGTTCTACAAAGAAAGGCTCGGCCAATCAAAGATAGATTTTGTAATATTCGGCCACATAGGAGAAAATCATCTGCACGTAAATATGCTCCCCAAGACAGATGAGGAATTTAAAAAAAGCAGATCCGTGTACATGGACTTTGTAAAAAAGGCCGTGGGCCTGGGAGGGACCGTGTCGGCAGAACACGGCATAGGGAAATTAAAACATGCGTTTTTAGAGGCGATGTACGGGAGAAAGGCCCTGGGGCAGATGGCAGCGCTCAAAAAATCCCTGGACCCGGCCTGCATCCTCGGCCTCGACAACATCTTCCCCAAGGAGCTTTTAACCTGAGCAAAATAGGCAGGCATCATGAAGACGATTATCGCAGTTCCTGATTTCACGCGCGAGGCGCATCTTAAAAAGATACTTCCGGGGCTTGTTAAAAAGCTGGGTAGAGCGCAGGCGATAGAGATAATAATAGCCACAGGCCTGCACCGGAGCCCTACAAAAAAAGAGATAAGACATAACCTGGGGGCAATAGCAGATAAAATAAAGGTATCGGTCCATGATCACGGAAAAAATTCTGTGGCATATTTCGGAAGGACCAAAAAAGGCATACCCGTATATCTGAATAAAAAAATAAAAGACGCTGATTCAATAATAACCGTAGGCGTTGTAGAGCCGCATCTCTACGCAGGTTATAGCGGCGGCGTTAAGGTAGTAGCAATAGGTCTTGCGGGCGAGAAGACAATAAACGCCACGCATCACCCGAGATTCCTGGAGCATAAAGGCACAAGGATATGCTCTATAAAACAAAATCCTTTCAGGGATCTTATAAATGAGATCGGCCAGCTCCTCCCTATAAAATACTCCATAAACATAATAAATGACGAAAACGGTGACCTATTAAGGGTGTTCAAAGGGGCCCCGCAGGCCTCTTTTAAAAAAGCAGTAAGCTATTCACAAAAGATATTCGAGAAAAAAATAAAGAGGTCTTTTGACGCTGTGATCTGCGGCATCCCGGAGACAAAGGCAATAAATATGTATCAGGCATCGCGCGCATTTAATTATGTGGCAAACACGAGAAAAACTATTTTAAAAAATAACGGCCTGATCCTTGTAAAGGCGGACCTGAAAGAGGGCTTTGGAAAAGGGCTCGGAGAAAGACGCTTCATGAACAAGATGCTCGGGCTAAAAGACCCGAAAAAACTGGTAAGGCAAATTAAAAAAAGGGGCTGCCTTGCAGGAGAACACCGCGCCTACATGGTGGCAAAGGCCATGCTAAAGGCCCGGCTGGGATTCATATCAAAGAGGGCCCATCTATATAAAAACAGGCCCCTTCCTTTTCTATTCTTTAAAGATCTAAAAGAGGCCCGTAAAACTATAAAAAAACACTCCAGGATCTACTACCTAAAAAACGCCTTCTCCTCCATCCTCATAAATTAATTCGCTTCGCTCATTAATACACAGATAATCACAGATTTCGTGTACAATTCATGCTTTACAGATGATCGCAGGCATAAACATCTGTGATCATCTTGTATCTTTTCATCTGTGTTCATCTGTGTAATTAATTCGTGTTTTCACAATTTCCGTGCCGATCCCTTTATCCGTAAATATCTCCAGAAGCAGACTGTGCGGGATCCTGGCGTCGATTATATGCGTCTTTGAAACCCCGCCCTTCAATGCATTCGTGCAGGCCTTTACCTTTGGTATCATGCCTGTCTGGATAATGCCTTCTTCTATAAGCCTTTCTGTGTCGCTCATTGTCAAAGTAGAGATCAATGTGGATTCATCGCCCGCCTTCTTCATTATGCCCTTCACATCCGTCAACAATACCAGCTTCACCGCCTTTACAGCCACCGCGATCTTTGAACTCGCCTCGTCTGCGTTCACATTGTAATATTTATTATCCGAGCCGATGCCGACAGATGATATCACAGGCACGGACCTTGGTCCGGCTGCCTTTTTTATAACGTCCGCCTCTATCTTCTCCACCTCTCCGACAAAACCCAATGCCCTGGATTCTTTGTGCGGCCTGGCCTTTATTGCGCCTTTTTCCACTGTATTCAAACTCACAGCCCTGCCTCCTAATTTCTTGATATCCGAGGCGATCGTGTGATTGACCTCGCTCAAGACCCTGTCCACTATCTCCATCTCTTCCTTGCCAGTGACCCTGAGCCCGTCCTTAAATTCTATCTTTTTCCCTGATTTCTTCATCTCTTCGTTGATGAAAGGCCCGCCGCCGTGCACCAGGACAGGCCTTATGCCGACATAACTCATAAAGACAATATCCTGCAGCACCCTTTTTTTTATCTCAGGGTCTATAAGCGCACTGCCGCCGTACTTTATCACAAAGACCTTGTTGGCGTATGATTTTATATACGGCAACGCCTCGATCAATACGTCTGATTTTCTTATCGCTTCTTGCATTAATGAGCACTTGGTTTACGAAAATCTAAATTTTCGTAAACCAATCCTTTCTGTTTTTCTCAATGTAAAGGTGCGAATTAACCCGCCGAAGCCTATCTTCTTTGAAGTTTCTCCTTGGCGAAGGCGGGTAATCTCTAGCCCTCGTATTCTGAGTTTATCTTTACGTAATCCTCGGTAAGGTCGCATGTCCAGACCTTACTAAAGCCCTTGCCGGATTTAAGGTCAATGAGAATCCCTATTTCCTTCTTCTTAAATATACCCAAAAGTGTCCTTGCGGAAGCGTTCGCGCCTGAACCGTTTTTCATCACCAGTCTTTTACCGAAATATACATCCACCCTGTTCTTTTCCACTGCCACTCCGCTGGAGCCGATGCTCGCCGCAACCCTGCCCCAGTTAGGATCCCCGCCTGCTATCATGGTCTTTATAAGATTTGAATCCGCAACGTGCCTCGCGATCCTTTCCGCTGCGCCTGCGTCTCCTGCGCCCTTGACCGCGATCTCTACAAATTTCGTGGCGCCTTCACCGTCCAGGACTATCTTTCTGGCAAGTTCTTCGGATACAAACTTCAGGGCATTTAAAAATTTAATGTATGCGCTGGTGCCCTTCTTAATGGCCTTGTTCCCGGCCAGGCCATTGGCTAAAATCATAGCAGTGTCATTCGTGCTCATATCGCCGTCGACCGTGATCTTATTAAATGTTTCAGACACGCTTTGTTTAAAGGCATGTTTCAGCGCCGCCTTTTCGATCAGCGCGTCTGTTGTAAAAAATGCCAGCATCGTTGCCATGTTCGGACAGATCATGCCTGAGCCCTTTGCAGCGCCAGCCACCCTGACCCATTTGCCGCCTATAATTAGTTTGACCGCTGTCTCCTTATGCACTGTGTCTGTGGTCATTATGGCCTTTGCGAATCTGGCTGCAGCGCCCTTTTTCAGGCCCTTCACCAGAAGCGACACATTGTTTCTGATCTTATTCATTTGCAAAGGCCTGCCTATTATACCAGTGGATGCGATCAGTACATCATCCTTCTTCAGGCCCAACCCCTTTGCAACCAAGCCAGTTATTTCCCCCGCGTCCTTTAATTCCCTTTTTCCAACACAGCAGTTTGCGTTGCCGCTATTTACGACGATTGCCTGCGCCATGCCTTTTGCGACAAGCATTTCTGCCAGGACCACAGAGCCGGACCTGAACGCATTTGTAGTAAACACCCCCGCGCATACGCAAGGCCTGTTGGAATATAACAATGCCAGGTCAGGCCTTTTGCTCTTTTTTATGCCGCAGCTCACCCCTGCCGCCAGAAACCCTTTTGGTGAAGTCACGCCTCCGGAGACCTTCTTCATAACCCCATCTTCTCCTCAAATCCGTACATGATATTCATATTCTGCACTGCCTGGCCGCTTGCGCCCTTCACGAGATTGTCGATAGCAGTCATCACTATCGCCAATGACCTTTCAGGAAATATCTTTAATCCTATATCGCAAAAATTCGTCCTTACGACATTTTTTGTATCCGGATAAACACCCTCTTCCAGCACCCTTATAAAATATTCGTTCTTATAAAAATCCTTGTACAGCTTATGCGCCTTCCTGTCGTCGATCTGCTTTTTCAATTTCAGATAAATAGTGCTGAGCATGCCTCTTTCCATCGGCACCACGTGCGGGACAAAATTCACCTCTACCCTGGAGCCGTTTATAAAACTTACTTCCTGGTCTATCTCAGGCATGTGCCTGTGCGCATTCACCTTGTACGGCCTGAAGCTGTTCTGCTTCTGGAGCTCGATAAACATAGGCGCCTGGCCAGGGACCCTTCCTGCGCCGCTCGCCCCTGATTTTGAATCGCACACTATAGACCCGGCGTCCACTGCCTTTTCCTTTAAAAGCGGGGCGCAGCCCAGGATAATGCTCGTCGGATAACATCCCGGATTCGCTATAAGCTCGGCCTTCTTTATCTTTTCCCTGTAAAACTCAGGAAGCCCATACACTGCCTTATCTATGTATTCGGGGCACTCGTGCTTTACCTCGTACCATTTCTCGTAGACACATACGTCCTTTATCCTGAAATCAGCGCTGAGGTCTATGACCTTTTTCTTTTTTTTCAAAAAGGCAGGCACCAGCTGCATCGAGACCTTATGCGGAAGCGCCAGAAACACCACGTCGCACTTTTCAGCGACCTCGTCAGCGCCCATATCCCTGCACTCCAGGTCAAGCCTTCCATTTAACCATGGATATAGCTTATTGATATTTATATTATCTATCTTTGCAGCGACTGCCTTGATCTGGACCTTGGGATGGTCCAACAAGATCCTTACAAGGTCTTCTCCTGCATAGCCGCTTGCGCCCATGATCCCAATGTTCAGCATCTCATACCCCAGTCTTGCGTTATAGACGATTATAAAATAAAAACGCCTATCATGTCAATCTATTTCTCGTCGGAAAATGACAGGATAGGCGTTTGAAAATTTTAAAATTAGATTAGCCCTCGCCTTCGGCTCGGGAACTTTTATCACCCTAAAGGGTGAATTCCTGTAAGACCTCCCGCAGGAACCCAGCCTTTAGGCTGTCTTTTTAAAATTCCATACGATAAGTTATTTTTCAATTGCCTTGTACCCTATATCACTCCTGTAATATATACCATCGAACTTTATTTTATCTACTGCCTTGTATGCATTGCTTTTGGCGGTTTTTATGTCTTTGCCTAAACCTGTTACACCTAAAACCCTGCCTCCACCAGTAAAAATCTTTCCATCTTCACACGTAGTGCCTGCATGAAACACGAAAACATCTTTCATATCCTTAACC
>JABMRA010000013.1 GCA_013202925.1 Candidatus Omnitrophota bacterium
GCAACGGCTCATTCCATGGATCTTCCAGTTCGCCGCACTCTATACTTATGCCCCATATATTCTGATCCAGGCTGTACGGGCTCTTCTTTGTGACATCTATGTCTATCTTCTTTTCTTTTGCATACTCTATCTCTTCTTCCCTTGAACACATGCTCCATTCCCTTAAAGGCGCGATTATCTCGAGCCCTGGCGCGAGCGCCATGATCGTCACCTCGAACCTCACCTGGTCATTGCCTTTGCCTGTACAGCCATGGGCCGCGCTGCCTGCGTTTTCTTTTTTTGCGGCCTCCACCAGGCCCTTTGCGATAATAGGCCTTGAGAGCGCGGTGGCCAGAAGATATTTGGCTTCATACACTGCCCCTGCCTTCAGGGACGGGAAGACAAAATCCTGGGCAAATTCCTTTTTCAGGTCATGGATCACGACCTTTGACGCGCCTGCTGATAGGGCCCTCTTTTTCAATTTCTGAAAATCGCCGCCCTGGCCCACATCAGCCATGTACGCGATGACATCGTATCCTTTATCAGCAAGCCATCTCACCGCAACAGATGTATCCAATCCGCCCGAATACGCCAGAACCACTTTATTTTTATTCATCTTTCCCTCTCCTATTGTAACAGCTTAACGAGTATTGCCTTTTGCAGATGCAGCCTGTTCTCTGCCTGGTCGATCACTATAGATTGCCTGCTGTCCAGGACATCGTCTGTGATCTCCTCGCCTCTGTGCGCAGGCAGACAGTGCATCACTACTGCGTTCCTTTTCGCCAGGCTCAATAATTTAGAATTCACCTGAAATGGTTTAAAGATCCTTGAGCGCTTTTTCTGCTCTTTCTCCTGTCCCATACTCGCCCATACGTCTGTATAGACTATGTCTGCGCCTTCCACGGCATCCAATGCCGAACCGAATAACTTTGCAAAAGCCCCTGCGTTCTTCAATATATCCTTATTTGGTTCGTATCCTTTAGGACACGCTATATTTATCTTTACGCCCAGCTTGCTGCATCCGTATAAAAGGGAATTAAGCACATTGTTTCCGTCTCCGACAAAGGCCAGGGTAATGTCCTTCAGCCCCTTTTTCTCCTTTATCGTAAATAGATCACTCAGCGCCTGGCATGGATGCAAGAGATCAGTGAGCCCATTTATCACAGGCACTGATGAATGCTGCGCCATCTCAAGAAGCCTATCATGGGAAAACGTCCTTATGACCATTGCGTCAAGGTATCTGGAAAGGACCCTTGCCGCATCCTTTATTGCCTCTCTCTTGCCAAGCTTGATCTCGTCTGACCCCAGATAGATCGTGTTTCCGCCCAGCTCGAACATCCCGACCTCAAAAGAAACCCTGGTCCTGTTAGACGGTTTTTCAAAGACAAGGCCAAGTGTCTTGTTGTTGAGCGGCTTGTCGTGGGTCTTCCTGCTGAGCTTTAGCCCGGCCGCAAACCCAAAAAGTTCCTCTATTTCGTTCCTTGTCAGATCCTTTATGCTTAAAAAATCCCTGCTCATATTATCCCTTCCCTCAGTTCATGGCTTTATCCAGAATGCCGACTGCCTTGTCTATCTGTTTCCTGTTCACTATCATGCCGGGCATGACCCTCAATACATTGCCGTGAGCGCAGTTGATCAAAAGTTTCTGCTTAAAACAATTTTCAACGATATCCCTGCCTTCGATCGAAAGTTCCATGCCTATCATCAGCGCCTTGCCCCTTATCTCCTTTATAATGGATTTCCTGGTTTTCAATTCCTCAAGCCTCTGCATCAGATACCCGCCCATCTGGTTTGTATTCGCGAGGAGTCTCTCTTTCTTTATTGCTTCGAAAACAGCCAGCGCCGCGCTGCAGGCAATAGGACTTCCCCCGAATGTAGAGGCATGCATGCCTGGTTTCAAAACTCCCTGAAATTTCGCAGATGCCACCATTGCGCCGATGGGCAGTCCGCCGCCGAGAGATTTTGCAAGCGTCATGACATCAGGCGCGACACCATAGTGCTCGAAGCAAAACATCTTTCCGGTCCTGCCCATGCCTGTCTGCACCTCGTCAAAGATCAGGATCAGGTCTTTTTCATCGCAGATCTTCCTCAGGCCCGCGATGTAATCTTCACCGGCAACATTGATCCCGCCCTCGCCCTGTATAAGCTCGACCATTATACCTGCGGTCTTATCCGTGATAGCGTCTCTGACTGCCTTTAGATCATTAAACGGCACTGACTTAAATCCTAGCGGCAGCGGCTCAAAACCCTTTTGATATTTTGGCTGGCCCGTGGCTGTTATGGTCGCGAGGGTCCTGCCGTGAAAGGAATCTTTCATTGTAATGATCTCGTACCTGCCTTTAGGGCTGCCGTACGCCCTGAGGAGTTTTATAGCGCCCTCGTTTGCCTCTGCGCCGCTATTGCAGAAAAACACCTTGCCTTTAAAAGAATGTTCGATTATCTTCTGCGCCAGTTTTCCCTGCAGCATGTTGTAATAATTATTCGGCACATGGATGATCTTCTTGAGATAATTTCTCACGGCATTTACGACCATGGGGTGGCAATGCCCCAGGCCGCTTACTGCCCAGCCAGGAAAAAAGTCCAGGTACTCATTGCCGTCCAGGTCCCAGACCTTAAGGCCCTTGCCTTTGACTACAACAACAGGTGTCCTGGTATAGGTCTTTATTACAAACCCTTCGTATTGCCTGATTATCTCTTGTGTATTCATTTATTAACTCGCTTCGCTCGTTAATACACAGACGATCGCAGATTTCATGTAAAATTCGTGCTTTACGGATGATCGCAGATATAAACATCTGTGATCATCCTGCATCTTTTCATCTGCGATAATCTGTGTATTATGTTTTTATTAGGCCCTTTTCAACTGCACTGCCATGTTGAAAAGCGCTATCTTAGGATTCATATTTCTCCTGAGATACGCGATCGTCTTCATTATATTCAAAAGGTCTTTCTCCAGCTTCTCCTTCGAGAATCTTCCTGCATAAGATGCAATCTCGCTGGCCTTGTCTATGTTCAATAGATTCCTTTGCGCGTCTGTAAACTTTGATACCAAGAGGTCCCTGTACCAGCACAGGAGCATGTATAACGATTCCGCGATCTCCCCGTCTATATGTTCCGTCAACACCTTCTCCCTGAACAAAGCGCTTTTTCTGAAAAAAAAGTCATTTACCACCTGTTCCCGCAGCGCAATAATACCTTTTTCCTTAAAATCTATGGCCCTTCCGAGGCTGCCCAGTGCCATATGTGAAAACAGGATAGCCTCTTCCTCTTCGATATCGCCTCCCTGCAGGAATTCCTGGATCTGATCCTGACCAAGAGAATAGAATTTCAGGACCTTGCACCTCGATAGCACCGTAGGAAGCAATCCTGCGGTATTGGAGGCGGTCAGTATCAATATATGATTCCGGGGCGGCTCTTCCAGAAGTTTCAACAGTGCGTTCTGCGCCTCTTCGGTCATCTCCTCCGTGTCATTTATAATAAAGACCCTTTTTCCCGCCTCGTACGGCTTCAGGCTTGCCTGATAGATTATATCCCTTATCTTTTCTATCTTTATAGAATAGGACGCGCCCTCCGGATATATTGTAAAAACATCGGGGTGGTTCGCGGAGTTTACCTTGACGCATGAGACGCAAGTATTGCAAGGATCCTCTGTCCCGCGTTCGCAGTTTATTACCTTTGCAAATTCAATGCTTGTGGTGCGTTTCCCAACGCCGTCCGGGCCTAAAAACAGGTAGCTTCCCCTGACCTGATCCTGCGCTATCAGATTCTTAAGCGACCTTACAGCGATTGCCTGTCCAATGATATTTTTAAACGACATGCTCTAACCTCATATAACCGGACAACGGACTAACCGACTAACGGACAACGGATTTAACAAGTTTCAGCGTTATCTCTCTGATCTCCTTCTGTGTCTCTTCGATCGCGCCTGTTGCAGACAGGACCTTTATCCTGCGCGGCTCTTTCCGGGCAATGGTCAGATATCCCTTTCTGACCTTTTTGTGATACGAGAGCGCCTTTCTCTCCATCCTGTCCCTGACACGTCCTGAGCGCAAAATGCCTTTTTTGGCGTCTATATCCAGTAAAAAGGTAATGCTTGGCGACAGGCCCTTTGTAACAAGCCTGCCTGTGTCTTTTATGATCTTTACATCAAGGCCTCCGGCATAGCCCTGATATACCAGAGTGGCGTCCGCGAATCTGTCGCAGACCACTATTTTTCCCTTTTTCAGCGCGGGCAGGATCCTTTCCTCTACTATCTGCGCCCTGGCAGCCATATATAAAAGCATCTCGGAGACCACGCCCATGTCTTTATTCTTGGGGTCCAACAGGACCTTGCGTATTTTCTCACTTACCTTGGTACCGCCTGGTTCGCGCGTGTGCAGCACCTTGAATCCTTTTCTCCTCAAGAAATCGCACAGGAGCCTGGAGTGCGTGCTCTTACCGCTCCCCTCAGGCCCTTCAAATGTTATAAACTTGCCTTTTTTTGCCATGATCTCCCTAAAAACTATTTTATACGCCAGGTAGTCTCGCCTTTCTGGTCTTCGAGAATAATACCTGCCTTATCTAATTCTTTTCTTATCCTGTCAGCTGCCTCGAATGCCTTTTTCTGCCTGGCCTTGTTTCTCAGGTCGATTTTCTTTTTTATCTCTTTTTCTGAAATCGGCGATCTCTTTTGTTTAAATGTAATACCAAAGACCTTGGACATTCCCTCTATTGTCTCCATGGCAGCTCTTAAAACAAACATCCTCATCTCATCTTCACTATCTATCAATTTATTGGCTCTATTAACCATGTCAAATAACACTGCAAGGGCCTTTGGAGTATTGAAATCATCGTCCATGGCCCCCTCAAACGCCTGCCTAAATTCCTGCGTCTTTGCCTGCCTGCCTGTTGGCAGTTTTATCTTTTCCAATTTCTCCTTTAATATCTCTATGCGCTCGTACGCCTTCTTTGCCTCCTCCATCCTCTCCCATGAAAAATCCACTGGATGCGAGTAATGGGCTGACAAAAACAGAAGCTTAAGCACGTCCGGCGAATATTTTTTCAGCACCTCTTCTATGGTAACGAAATTGCCCGATGACTTTGCCATCTTCTCTTTGTTGATTGTCAAAAGCCCGTTGTGTATCCAGTAACGAGCGAATTTTTTGCCTGCGCCTTCTGACTGCGCGATCTCATTCTCATGATGCGGAAAAATAAGGTCCACACCTCCGCCATGTATATCAAACTCGTCTCCTAAAATATCCGAGCTCATCACTGAGCATTCTATATGCCAGCCAGGCCTGCCTCGACCCCAGGGACTATCCCAGGAAGGCTCTCCTTCTTTGGCCTTTTTCCACAGGGCAAAATCAAGCGGATCTCTTTTATTCTCTCCTGGCAAGATCCTTGCCCCGGATTCCAGCATCTCAAGGCCCTGATTGGACAACTTGCCGTAATCCTTGGCCTTTCTTACATCAAAATATACATCACCGCCTGATTCATATGCCCTGCCTCGTTCGATTAAAACCAAAATAAACTCCTTCATCTTTTTTATATACTTGGTGGCCTTTGGCTCTTTATCAGGCCGCTTGATGCCCAGTTTGTCCATATAGTCATGGTAAATCTTAAAATATTTGTCAGACACCTTTTTCGTTGCGCTGTTTAAATCTTCGCCTTTAAACTCCCTCTTTGCCTTATCGATTATCTTATCGTCAACATCAGTGACGTTCCTCACAAACTTAACCTTATATTTCTTATACTCAAGGTATCGGCGGATAACGTCAAACACGTACGCGCTCCTTGCATGGCCTATGTGCGGTTCATCATAGACCGTCGGTCCGCAGACATATATACCGATCTCGTCTTTCGGTTCAAAATTCTCTTTTTCTCTTTTGAGTGTATTGTATATCTTCATTATTTCTTGACCAGGCTTGCTACCGCGTATGCTGCGATCGCCTCGCCCCTGCCTAAGGCGCCGATGCCCTCCTGGGTGGTCGCCTTTACGCTTACATTATTTTTATCAACGCCCAGCGCCTTTCCTATTGCGCTTTTCATGCCTTCCTTAAAAGGTGCTATCTTCGGCTCCTCCAATATAATGACAGAGTCCACGTAATCCACCTTGAATCCCTTTGCCTCTATCATCTCCCTGACCTTTTCTAAAAGCTCGGCACCCGCTATGCCTGCATATCTATCATCAGTCACAGGGAACTGATGGCCTATATCGTCCAGTCCCGCAGCGCCCAGGATCGCATCGCATACAGCATGCATGAGCGCATCGCCGTCTGAATGGCCTTGCAATCCTTTTATATGCGGGATATCGACCCCGCCCAAAATAAGCGGCCTGTCCTCGACAAATCTATGAATATCATAACCTATTCCTACTCGCATAACCGCCTCCCACTGTCCCGAACAACCTGGCAACAGTTTCTATTTTCTGTTCCGGCCCCGGCACAATATCCTTGCCAATTCCAGGTCTTCCGGCGTTGTGATCTTTATATTATTATAAGAACCCAGAATGACTCTTGGCTTCACGCCCAGCCTCTCAACAAGCATGGAATCATCTGTTATATTGATCTTTTTCCTGCCTGCCTTTTTGTATGCCTTCTCTATCAATGCCCTTCTAAACACCTGCGGCGTCTGCGCCTCCCAGAATGCCCTTCTGTCAGGAGTATGTTGAACGCGACCGGTCCTTCCTAAATATTTCAAGGTAGGTTTTACAGGAACCGCGACAATACATGAGCCAAAACGCCGGGCTGCCTTTAAGGAAGCGTCTATCAATCTATTGCTGATGAATGGCCGGATACCGTCATGGATCAAGACATAATCTATCTTGCTGGATACATTCTTTAACGCGTTAAATACAGATGTCTTTCTTTCTTTGCCGCCCGCTACAACCTTTACCTTTTTAATCCTGAACCTGCGGATTATATGCCTGAGCGCGCTGATCCTTTTCTTGTCTGCGGCTACGATTATCTCAGCTATATGCCTATTGCCTGAAAGTTTAAGCAGTGTATGGGCGAGGATCGGTTTGCCACAAAGCCCGATATAAGGTTTATCTATTTTTGATTTTATCCTCCTGCCCTTACCTGCGGCAGGAACAATAGCAGCAACTCTCATCTTAAAACTTTCTTGTTATCTTTTGTTTCTTCTTATGTCCTCCGGCAGTTTTCCGAATATCATCCTGCCTGCCGCGGTCTGAAGCACGCTTCCTACGATCACTCGGACGTTCTGACCTATCGAGCGCCTCCCGTTATCCACCACCACCATAGTGCCGTCTTCGAGATAGCCCACGCCCTGATTATACTCTTTGCCCTCTTTTACAAGTCTTATATCCATGGTCTCGCCGGGTAACACGACCGGCCTCAGCGCATTCGCCAGTTCATTGACATTCAAGACCTTTACGCCCTGGATCTCCGCAACCTTATTAAGGTTGTAATCGTTAGTAAAGACCTTTGCGCCCAGGACCTTCGCGAGCCTGACGATCTTGGCGTCCACCTCTTTCGTGTCACTAAAATCCTCATTGTGTATCTTTATGTCCATGTTAGGGTTCTTCTGGAGCTTAGCCAGGATATCCATGCCCCTCCTGCCGCGCGCCCGCTTCAAGGAATCGTCAGAATCAGCTATCCTCTGCAGTTCCTTCAGCACAAATCGCGGGACAACAAACTTACCGTCAAGGAATCTGGTGTTGCATATATCTGCTATACGGCCGTCTATGATGACGCTCGTATCCAGGATAACAAACTCTTCTCTCTGGCCCTGCCTTGAAAACTTGACGTATGGGACAATGATATTGAATTCGTCCCTGCCCCGTATGGCCACTATCATGCCTAAATAACAAAACACCAGCGTAAGGACCACGCGCAGTGAATAAAGAAGCGTCTCATCCACCTGTATAAGGGCCAATGTATCAGAGACCAGCTTTGCCATTATAAGGCCAAATATAAGGCCAAAGACCGCTGAGGAAAGGCCCCTCACGGATACCTTTCTCATCGTAAACTCAATCACGATTATCGACAGCGCTATAATAAGACCGATTATTCCGCCCATGGCGCTATAGTCTACGTCTCCTGCCTGCACGAACGAACCTATCTGAAAACCTATTATCACACTCAATATGATGAAAAAAATACGTATGAATACCAGAGTCATGAAATCCTCCTTATGCAGCTATAAGTTATAAGCTTTAAGCTATAAGCAAAAAATAAAAAAGTTTTCTATCACTAAAACCTTACGGCTTACAGCTTAAGGCTTATAGCTAAAATCATTTCTTTTTCTCTTTCTTCTGCTTCGGCTTGTACAAGAGTTTCCACGGATTCTTTTTTATATCCAGGATCATATCATCGATATCATTGTATAATTTATCGTCTGACATCAGCCGGCCTATGGTGCCTTTGCCCTCTTTGGCAAGGGTGATAAAATCTCTCAGTTCAGCAGTAACGGTCTCGAGGTTTGAAATCGTGTTCTTCAAAGAAATCATGACCTCTTCGTCACCTACAACCTCATTTACCGACTCTATCATGGTGTTTATCCTTGACAGCGTCTCTTTTGTCTCCCTGGTAAGCTCTTCTGTAGATATAGGGTCATTACCCCTCAGCGTATCTCCATGGCTTAAAAGCTTCACCTCCCTTGTCCCTGGAGCGATCTCAAGGTATTTCTCTCCCAATAGACCCAATGTATTTATGGTCGCGTCCGCATCTTCGTTGATCCAGGTATTCTGCGAGACCCATACCAGAACCCTCACCATCGGGCTGTTTTCCTTTTCGTCAAAATACACCTCTATTGCCTTTACCTCGCCGACCTCTACGCCCGCATATCTGACCGGCGCGCCAACGCTTATCCCGCTTGCAAAATCAAAGATTATATTCAGGACGTAGCCGCGCTTGATGCCGTAAAAGTTCCCGATCGAGAATACTATGACCGAAAGGATCACTATGCCGATAAAAATAAATATGCCGACCTTCAACTCGAAATTTGACCTGGTAAACATCATGACCTCCTTATTTTTAGTAACCTGTAACCAGTAACTAGTAACCAGGGATTTTTAAAAATACTGTTTATATGACCTTTAAGTTTTTTATTCCTGGTTACTGGTTACGAGTTACTAGCTGCTAGAGTGCAGGATCATTTGCCTTCAGTAATTGGTCCTTTTGAGGCGCCTGTTATAAATTGTTTTACCAATGGGTCTTTTGTGTCCCTTATCTCCTTGGGTGTCCCGACCTCGACGATCTTCCCGTTATACAACATTGCGATCCTATTCGCTATCTTGTAGGCGCTCACCATGTCATGCGTAACCGCGATGGAGGTCACTTTTAATTTATTGCTTAACTCTATGATCAAATCATTTATTGCATCAGCCATGATAGGGTCCAGGCCTGTCGTAGGTTCGTCGTAAAGTATGATCTTGGGGTCATTGCATATGGCCCTTGCAAGCCCCACGCGCTTTTTCATGCCTCCGCTAAGTTCAGCAGGCATCAGGTCTTCAATGCCCTCCAGCCCCACGTGCTTCAATGCCGTGACGACCTTTTCGCGTATCAGGCCCTCCTCCATATCCGTATGTTCCTTGAGGGTAAATCCCACGTTCTCGCCTACAGTCATTGAATCAAAAAGTGCTGAGCCCTGAAAAAGCACGCCAAAACTCAACCTGATCTTGTCAAGGTCCTTATCCTCTATACTTAAAATATCATTATTGTCTATTATGATCTGGCCGAAGTCCGGCTTAAGAAGTCCTACTATATGCTTCAGGAGCACGCTCTTACCGCAACCCGAACGGCCTATGATAACCGTCACCTCTCCGGAATTGATGATGAGGTTCAGGTTATCCAATACCCTGTTATTGCCGAATGATTTTGAAAGATTGATTATTTCTATCATACGTCGCCTCACTAAAACTCTATGTTGTGCTCTATGCCGAAAAATTCCTCGTCCTCTTTCAGTTTCATCTTCAAATTTTCCATGCCCATCTTGTACTCCAGGCTTAACTCTTCCGGATTGTCTCTATGATAATACCTGGTGATCGGGTCGCGGGACATGGTCTTAAAGCCCACGCGCACCTTATCGCTGATTGCCTTCTCCATGCTCAATTCGTCTTTGCCTTTTTTAGTTATGTCCCACCCATCCCAGACGATCCTCTTCATGTCAGACTTCACCCTGAGGCCGCTGAATAACTCGCCTTTGGCTAAATTTCTTAAATCCACGTATCCATCCACTGTAAGGTTGCTGTTGCCGTATCTGATATTGGAATCTACTATGTTTATAATAGGCCCGAATCCTTCCAATCTGACGCTGGCCAGATCATATTCTATCGGGCCGAGCTTCCCGTTTCTGCTTTCAAGCATACCGTCGGAAAAAAGGGTTGCAAAGGGCCCTTTAATACAAAAGGTGCCGTTCAGGATACCCATGGCAACATCCGGGTTTTTTACCTTCATGAGCTTCGTAATCTCCCTTATATCGGCCCTGTTGATCTCTAATCTGAGGTCTGCATTAAAAGGTCTTTCCAGGCTGCATCTGCCCTTTACTTCATACGCATTGCCCAAACGTAAAGACCTTACTTCTAACGTATCCTTTTCGATCTTGAAAGACATGCGCAAAGGCATGAATGGGGCCGCGTTTAACATCGCGTCCCTTGAAAGAAGCTTTCCTGAAAACCCGGTAACCCTATCTTCTTCGTCCCTGATAAACCGGCCCTTTACAATAAGATCTGCTGAAAATACCAAACCCTTAAGGTCTACCTCCCTTATCTTCCATTTAGACAACACATAGCCATTGTTTAAAAAAGTTGCGTCCAAAGAGATGCCTTCTCTAAAAGGCTCGTCAGCAGAAAAATCGGAAAGATCAAATCCCTGCCATATCTCGGTCTGCAGCACAATGCCATCTTCATGGATAAAGACATTTTCGTAGATCCATGGTACGACAGAGACAAAGGCTGTAAAGAGCAGGATCACTAACAGCGTCAGCCTTATATTATGTCTGACAATCTGACGGCGCATAGTCTAGGTCTAGTTTTGCGCGCTGCGATCACGCGATTATTTGAATATCAAATTCCCGTTTTTGACAGAGACCTTGGCTGTCTTATTCTTATCAAACTTCTTGGAGATGATCTCCTCTGCCAGCGGATCCTCCAGAAACCTCTGGATCGTACGCTTGAGAGGCCTTGCGCCAAAAACAGGATCGAATCCCTTTTCTATCAACAGGTCCTTAGCGTCTTCGTCTAACTCTATCTCTATATCCTGCTCCTTTAATCTATCCATAACCTCTTTTAATTCTATCTCAACGATCTTGTAAAGATGTTCTTTCGTGAGACGGTGAAACACGATAATATCGTCTATCCTGTTTAAAAACTCGGGCTTGAAGGTCTTTTTTACCTTTTCAAGGAGCTGCTCCTTCATGTTCTTGTAGGTCATCTCCTCTTTTTCTGATCTAAAACCAATGGCGCCCTGTTTTCTAAAAATCTCTGTGCCTACGTTTGAGGTCATGATAAGGATCGTGTTTCTAAAATCCACCTTTCTTCCAAAACTGTCTGTAAGGCGTCCGTCCTCCATGACCTGGAGCAGGATATTAAATACATCCGGATGCGCCTTTTCTATCTCGTCTAGAAGCACTACTGAATACGGCCTGCGCCTCACCTTCTCTGTAAGCTGGCCTCCTTCTTCATACCCGACATAACCCGGAGGCGCTCCAACGAGACGGGAGACATTGAACTTTTCCATATATTCTGACATATCAAGCTGAATAACGGCGTCTTCATCGCCAAACATAAATTCTGCAAGCTTTCTTCCAAGAAGCGTTTTACCCACACCGGTAGGCCCCATAAAAATAAATGATCCTATTGGTCTATTCGGATCTTTTATTCCGGCTCTTGAACGCTTAACAGCACTTGCGATAACATCTATGGCCTCTTCTTGTCCTATAACTTTTGACTTAAGCTCCTCTTTCATCATCATGAACTTGCTAGACTCTTTCTGCTCTAGTTTGAATACGGGAACCCCTGTCCACTTCGAAACTATAACAGCTATATCTTCTTCCGTTACAGTAAGAATTTTCTTTCTTTGCTTTTCAGTCCATTCTTTTTTTACTTTTAAAAGTTCTTCACGAGCTTTTCTTTCATCATCTCTAAACTTTGCTGCTTTTTCAAAATCCTGGCTTTTCACCGCATCTTCCTTTTCTTCACGAAGGTCTTCTATTCTTTCCTCCATCTTCTTTACGTTTAGAGGAACAGTCATAGTAGAAATCCTAACACGTGATCCCGCTTCATCTATTAAATCGATTGCTTTATCCGGAAGAAAA